>JAUVCL010000073.1 GCA_030595845.1 Campylobacterota bacterium | reverse complement strand
TAGATCAAGTGGCACACCACCAATACGTACAGCTGAATGCGTTAGTCTTGCTCCACAGTAATCTTCCATAAGATCCATTGCAAACTCACGTTCACGGAAAGCATAAAGGAAGACTGACATTGCACCAACATCCAGTGCATGCGTAGCCACAAAAAAGAGGTGAGAGATAATACGGTTAAGCTCTAACAGCATGGTACGAATGGCTTGTGCTCGTCTTGGTGCTTCAATATCAAGTAACTTTTCTACAGCCAATGCATAAGCATAGTTGTTTGAAGTAGACGCAATATAGTCTAGTCTGTCTGTCGTTGGTAAAAACTCGTTATACGTCATGTTTTCAGCCATTTTTTCGATACCACGGTGTAAGTAACCGATATCTGGATACGCTTTAACGACTTGCTCACCATCTAACTCAAGTACAAGTCTTAACTGACCGTGTGCTGAGGGGTGCTGAGGACCAAAGTTGATAACCATCGTATTGTCATCACGCTCAAAATTGAGGTTTTCAAAAAATGGCGTTAATTTATTGGATACTTGCATACGCTCCCCTATCTTCTCTCATCTAATTGCTTAGATGCTTTTTTGTTATAGTTAACCAACGCTGTTTCACTATATTCTACTGCGACTTCTTCATCAGCATTGTAGTCTGCACCAAATGGCACTTCATAACCAACACGTGAGAAACGTTTTGTATCTTCTATATCTACCTTACCCGGATCTCTGTTTTCAGGCCCAATGATATCTCTGTACTCTTTACCAAAAATCTTATCTACTTCATACCATGAAGCAAACTCATCTCCATGTAAAGGATAGGTTTTAAGTAAAGGATGACCTTCCCAGTCATCTGGCATAAGGATACGTTTAAGGAATGGATGATTATTTACTTTAATACCAAACATATCGAACATCTCACGTTCTGCGAAGTTTGCAGATTTGAAAAGTGGCTCGATACTTTCAATAGCTGCACCATTTGCTAAACGACATACAACTCTTACTCTTTTGGCTTCATTTACATTAAGCAGTTGCCAAAAAAGTTCAAACTCATTATCTTTTGCCAGGTAATCTACTGCTGACTGCTCAGAGCACTGTGTATATCCACATTTCTCTTTAAGTGTTTTCATAACCTTGAAGTTATCTTCTGGACTAATGTGAAGTACTAATTGACCTATTTGAACATAGCTCTCTTTAGCATCAGTACCCATAGTCTTAACGACATCAGCAAAATGAGATCCCTCTTCTACTTTTTCTCTTGGCACAGATGGTACCACATGAAATCTGTCTGTATAGTAGGCTTTTTTCTGGACGTTATCTTTAGGAACATACTTTCTCATTAGATTAACCTCGCTCTTCTACCTGTCTGAGTTGTTAGGTCTTGTTTTGTATTTTTCTTCATATCTGCAGACTCTCTACGTATCTTTTTTTGAAGCATCATCATCGCATATTGAAGCGTCTCAGGACGTGGAGCACACCCTGGCAAATAAATATCTACAGGGATAATACGATCCACACCTTGCACTGTTGCATACGTGTTGAACATACCACCTGTGTTTGCACAAGATCCCATTGAGATAACCCATTTAGGTTCTGTCATTTGGTCATAAAGACGTCTGGCAAATTCAGAGTGCTTTTTAGAAAGCGTTCCTGCAAGTATCATTACGTCTGCCTGTCTTGGAGAGGCTCTAAAGATCGTCCCCATTCTATCGAAGTCATAACGTGATGCACCCGATGCCATCATCTCGATCGCACAACATGCGAGTCCATAAGTAAGCGGCCAAAGTGAGTTTGAACGCCCCCAGTTTACGAGTTTATCTACCGAAGTCAATGCTATCGGTAATCCAGCTGAGCTGGCATAGTTTACTTGATGTTGTGCCATTCAAGTGCTCCTTTCTTCCATGCATATACGAATCCGATCGTAAGCAATAATATAAATAATAACATCTCTACAAAACCAAACCAACCAAGTAGTTTAAAGTCAATTGCCCATGGGAACATAAAGATGATCTCTACATCAAATAAAATAAACAGTAGCGCTATCAAGTAGAACTGTGCTGAGATCGTGTTAGGTTGTTTTGTTACTTCTGGTCCACATTCGTAAATACTTAGCTTAAGCTTTTCAGTGTCAAGTCGTGCAAACTTTCGTGATACAAAACGTGCAGCCCATAGTGTTGCGGGGAACGCTACTGCTGTTAACGCGAATAAAACAAATACACCAAAATACGGGTGTTCTGTAATTACATGAGTCATATTAATCCCTTAAAGTTTATTCTTTTTGAAAATTTCCTCACGTCTAGCTCAATAAGCCACGACTCTGCTTCGAAGCTTATGCTTTTTCGCGTGTATAGAATTCTCAGAATATTCATTTCATAATAGCTGAAAAATGGTTAAAAGCATTTGGGTCTTTCTATGCTTTTAGTGATTAGTTTTTATGTTGTAACTATGTGAAACAAAGGAAAAGGGGTTACAATGTCAAAAAATGTTAAAAGTGATAAAAATGTTAAAAAAATATACCAACGTACTTTATTGGCTTGCAATGGGCGCTATGCTCTTTTGGTTCTCCTACTCCAAGGGGTGGATATTTGCCAACTTTACCTCTATAGATGCCAAGAAAGCCATAGTTTTACTGGAAAATGATGACAATGTAACCTTGCTTGATGTCAGAACCATAGAAGAATATAAAGAGGGTCATCTACGTGATGCCACACTCATCCCCGTTCAAGCCCTAGCAGATAATTTAGGTATGCTCAAACAAGATAAGCATAAAAAGGTCATCGTCTACTGCGCTACAGGAAACCGTTCTGTCTCTGCTTCACGTATCTTGGAGAAAAATGGTTTTACGCCTCTTAATGTTAAAGGGGGTATTTTGAGCCTGAAGAATGCTGGAGTTGAAGTGGTAAAATAAAGTTACTTTTTTATTTTCCTATCTCTTGAAGCAATTATTTTCAACGAGTATTTTAGCCTCGTTACGTCTCTCCTGAGACGTAATGCATACTTCAACTCAAACTCAATGTCAATAAATTACACCGATAGGTGGCTAGCATAGAAATGAACTTATTTACCATCTAACGATGGATTAAAATTTATTTGATAGTTATAATTTAAGTATGCGTTACACCTTAGAAAGGTGTAACGAGAAAAGGTTTCGTGTATACAAAGCGATATCTGTAAACTTATATTATAACTATCAAATATATTCTATATTATTGGTTATATCAACTCTATCTTCAACTCTTTACCCATAATTCTAGCAAAGTTTTGTAATGTTGAAAGCTTAATATCCTGTGCATGATTTTCTATGCGTGAAATGGCAGACTTTTTAGTATGAAGTTGTATTGCCAGATCTTCTTGTGTTATGCCAGCTTCTATCCTCGCCTGCTTTAACACTTCACCTATCTTAAACTCTTCATAGCCTGAGTCAAATCCTTTTGCAAAGTCTGTATCTGTCACTTTTCTCTTATTAATATATTTTTTTAGATCACTCATCTTCCAAATACTCCTTTCTTCTACTTTTTGCTAATTTTATCTCAAATTTAGGCACTTTTGGGTCTTTCTTTTTAAAGCCATTTGTCAAAACTACAAATACACTTTTATGTTCAAATCCTAACAATCTAAAATGATTCTTACCTATTTGAACGCGCATCTCGATAATACCATCAGCATTACTCAACTGTTTATAGTACTTTGTAGATACATGGTCAAGTTCTTCAATAAGTTTTAAAACCCATGTGACCTTTTGTGCTTCATTGGAAGACAAACTATCTAAAAAGTCTTCAACAGGACTCTTTCCGGAAGATAATTTATAAAAAACTATCTCTTTCATACTATAATGTTAACATAAAAGTTAACTTTTTCCAAATATTTTAATATTTTGCCCACAATTAAAGCCTTAAAATGAATTCTAATAACTTTAACACAAAGAAGAAAAGTTGCTTAAAAATATGTCATATTGTCATACTTTCCCTCGTTACGTCTCTCTGAGGCGTAATGCATACTTCAACTCAAACTAAATATAGTCGGTTACACCGCTAGGTGGTCAGTACAGGAAGAGTATATTTACCATCTAATGCTGGATTAAAATTTACTTACAGTTATGATTCAAGTATGCATTACACCTTGGAAAGGTGTAACGAAAAAAAGTAAGGTTTAGTTCCACTGAACCTTAGGTTCGATATGTTTCTGGGCACAGTCTGACAAATATGAATTAATAAGGTTTTGATACGGTATACCTACTTTTTTTGCAAGTATTTTAAAGTACTCAATCGTATCCACTTCTATGTTGATTGATATCTGTTTTTTCACTTTCTCTGTATATGGGTTTTGTATTGAATTACTAAAATCATACTCTTTTTTCATAGTAAAAACTCCTTGTATTGCTTTTGTTCTTTCTTTGTAGACTTTCTTGCAGAAATAATCCGTATATTTAATGTATCATCTCTGTGACAATGAACAACAGTTAGTATTTTGGCACTTACACTCAGTCCAATCAAGATAAACCTTTCTTCCTCTTCACTATGGTCAGGATCCAAGATTAAACGCGCATTTTCATCTTGAAAAACAGTTTTCGCTTCTTCAAATGAAATTTGATGCTTTATCAAATTTGTTCGGGCTTTATTGTCATTCCATAAAAACTTTATCTTACTTATCATTATATTATAATGATTTTATATTTTTTTGTCAATACCATAACCATCCTCTCTTTTTTATTTACTATTAAAGGAAGAGTATGTCAGATTGTCATACTTTTACTTGATATTGTGGGTATTTTGTACTGAACAAAATATTTTATCCGTCATTATCATAAAGTAATGAATAACTAGAAAATAGACAAATCTAAGCTCTTTTTACCTCGTTACGTCTCTCTGAGGCGTAATGCATACTTCAACTCAAACTCAATGTCAGTCGATTACACCGCTAGGTGGCTAACATAGAAATGAATATATTTACCATCTAACAATGGATTAAAATTTATTTGATAGTTATAATTTAAGTATGCATTACACCTTGGAAAGGTGTAACGAGAAAAAGTTTATTTTGTAGGTCGGGGTGTCCTCTCCCCGACGGTATAAGTTCAATAGATAAATAAAGCTTTTTCCTTATGCAAGCTAAAGTCGAGGAGAGAACACCCCAACCTACTATTTCCCCTCCACCACATAAACACCTTACCTCGTTACGTCTCTCTGAGGCGTAATGCATACCTCAACTCAAACTCAATGTCAGTAAGTTACACCGCTAGGTGGCTAGCATATGAATGAACATATTTAGCATCTAACGATGGAGTAAAATTTAGTTTGATAGTTATCATTTAAATATGCATTACACCTTGGAAAGGTGTAACGAGAAAAAAGATTGTAATACAGTTTTCTCTTATTTCCATTCTTTTCCAGTCTGATCAACCACATATGCATACTTTGCCTCAAATAGCTCTTCACTCTTATTCAAATATAGATAAAACGTTTGAGCTGACTTAGGTTTTAATTCATCTACTTTTATATTTAAAATAGTAGTTAATACATGACTAGAAGAAAAGCTAGGGTCTCGAACAAGAGCGATGTGCTTTTCTCCATTATCACATACAATCCCAACTTCTTCTATATATGCTACAACACTACCTAAGTTTTGAATTTCAACCTCATATATTTTTGCAAGACTACCTCCTGTACCAGTTAAGGGATCGTAACCTTTCTGCATACTTATAATATTTTCTTTAAAATTTTTAACTTTTTTGTAATTTACTTTCAACTTCACACTATTAGTATGCACTGCTTGTCGATATCTCAAAAAATTAAGTATCAATGCAATTGTTCCAACAATAGCACCATATATAGCCAAAAAATATATCATACTACTTTTATCCATTTTCACCCTCCACCACAGCCACCTCATCATCACTCAACCCATAAAGCTCATACACCATCTCATCTATCTGCTTATCAGTTGCATCTATATTGGCTTTGATTTCCAATAGTTCTTTCTGATAACTCTCAAAATACTCTTCCCATTCGTCTTGTTGTATGAGGGTGAGGGTTACTTTTTTCTTTTTGAGTTCTTTGAGGAATATTTTGAAGTCTGACTCGTAGAAGGCTTCTAGTTTTTTGCTGAGTTTGTCTAGGTCGAAGTTATCTTTTATTCTTTTTATGAATTTTGTTTTTTTGTTTTGGAAGATTTTGTTTAGCTCAAGCATAATGTCAGCTTTTTCTATAAAGAATTTTTTATTTTCTAGTTTTTCTAACTTTGGTAAAGGAAAAGGCTCTATATACTTTGTTTTAAATCTAAAATATCCACCTCTTAATTCATTACCTGTATTTTTAAGAAAAAACCACATTATAGAAGAATTTAAAATAGTCAAATATAGTTTATAATCTTTTTTAAACTCTTCATTTAATAAAACACCGTAAGCACCATCTTTAACACAATAATTTTTATCATCATAGGTTAAATTCATACCTTTTAGTATATCGGGAGCAATAATTTTTGGTTGTTCAAATACAGTCAGTCCTTTTGGATAAATATATAAGAACCATCCTTCTTTATCCATTTTTCCTTTTTCTCTATTTCTTAGAAAATCTTCATTTTCCTGTAGATACTGATAGCCTTGTGGAAAATTATCTTGTATATACTCTTCACTCATAGGTTCAGCATTATTATTTTCTAGTAGATACGGAAAGATTACAGAATATTTATTTGAAAGACTTCTGTATCGGCTAATATCATCTCCTTTTAAAATAGGTTTCAATAACCCATTTTCAATCTCTACAATTCTATCAAGTACCTTTGAATACAGTCCCTCTTTTGTCTGCAATAATAGATATACATTATCCCCACTTGTTTGAATACCTGAAAATATTCTTGAAAAAACATCTTTAACTTTCAGAGGCTGTTCATTAATTTTTTGTAATACTTTAGTGATTTTTTGATTTGTCAAATTCCATTTACTGCTATCTAATTTCTCATAACTTACAAAGTCATATTCAAATTCATTAAATATTTCATCTAGTTTTAGAGATTTAAAATACAAATTTTTATTATTGTGGGATAGTGTAATAATACAAGTATATGTAGAAGCCTCCTTGAAAACAATTTCACTTCCAAAATGTAATAAACTATTTACAGCTCTATTTTCAGAAAAGAAACTTCTTATTCCTTTCCCAAAATCTGATATTAGAAACTTATGTGGCAAGATATAACTTAACTTACCTTTTTTATTCAATAATGCAAAACTCTTCTCCATAAACAAGACATAGATATCATAATTTCCCACAGCTGATTGATATCGTTTTTCATAATATTCAGCCTCTTCTTCATAATTGGCTTTCAATCCTTGAACTCGTATATACGGAGGATTCCCAATCACAACATCAAACCCACCCTGCTCAAACACTTCAACAAACTCCTCTTCCCACACGAAAGCATCTTCAGCCACAGACTTGTCATCTATAAGTGAATTTCCCACCTTTATCTTGTCTGCAAGTTTATTGAGTTTTCGTCCACTCTCCACAGTACGAAGCCACAAAGAAAGCTTCGCTATCTCCACTGCTTCTGCGTTGATATCTACACCATAAAGGTTGTTCTCTAAAATGCCTTTTTTAACATCATACAAGCCAAGTACAGAACCACCCATAAGTGTTTTAATACTCTCATCTATAAAGTCATGCTCTTCCAACAAATAATTCAAAGCCGGATTTAAAAATGCACCCGAACCACAAGCAGGGTCAAGTATCTTGAGTCCTAGCAGATATTCACGGTATGCTTCAAGTGCCTCTTTTTGTTTGGTCTGACCCTTATTCAGTTTTTTAGGACTTTTAGGGATCAGTATATCTACATCGTCTAGTTGTAATTCTTCTTTTTTAGCCTGACAAAGTGAACCCAAAGTATTGTCAACAATGTACTTGGTGATGTACTCAGGTGTATAAAACACACCATCTTTTTTACGCTTAGACTGCTTTGCATCAAAATCAGCATCTTCTATGCGAGCTTTGAGTTCTTCTATGTCGTTGAGTGAGTTTTCAAAGATGTGTCCTAATATGTTTACATCTATGTCTGAGTTAAAATCATACGCACTCAGTGAAAGTGGCGAAGAGTCAAGTACATGCTTATCAATCACTAAACTATCCAGTAAAGTATCTTCAGCAAAGAGTCCACCGTTATACTCAGGTATCTTTAACTTGGCATTACCTTTGTTGATAGCGTTAAAGTAAATCTTGTAAAAATGCCAAAGTTCTCTGTCTTCTATGTCTCCATCATGGTGATCGATGATAGCTTTTATGGTATTGGGAGGTAAGATCCCTCTGTCTTCTCAAGCAAGATATGTTTGTCTATACTAGGGTTGTTTTGAGTGATATTATCAAAAAGATTCGTTCTAAGTGTCGCATACTTCTTGTAAAGCTCATTAGAGATATTTTCTTCTTGCAGCTTAGACTGACTTTTAAGGGTGAGTGGTACATCAGCAAAAATGCTCTCTTTATTTAAAAGTGTAAAAAATAGTGTAAATCTCTGCTCATCAAGTTCAAAGAGATTAAACGCTTCATACTTGTCTGAATGCTCCACATAAAGACGCAACTTCTCAAAATTAGAAGTAATGATGTATTTACATGTTGGGTGGCTATGTTTATAGTTAAACGCTTGATTAACTATCTTATCCATAGACTTTGTTTTGGTTGACTTTAGTTCTATGACTGCTATAACCTTGTCATCTTTAAGCACCGCACCATCTGCTTTTTTGGAGTCACTTAGATTTTTCTGCTCTGCTATGAGATTATAGTCTGGTGTCGGGTTAAGCGTATAACCAAGCACTTTTACAAAAAGATCATCTAAAAATCCATACTGATACTGTTCTTCTTTAGAGGTTCTGATGTTTGCTATTTTGGGGAGGAATTCTTTTTTGTAAGTTTCAAAGGCTTTTTCTATTTCTTGGTTATTTATGTTTTGTAGATAGTTACGTAGTACAGAGTTTTGAAAAAGAGTCATGGTGTTTTATACCTAATATATTTTGTTTGAAATATTATAGCACATGTGGTCACTGAACCGACCACCTTCTATATTAAACTTTAAACCCCATACTCTTCGACCCTTCAAAACTGGTGCCGAGTTCTTTTTCTATCTCTTCTAAAAAGTCTTTATTGCCAAATACACTCTCTTCGCGTACAGCTACTTTATAAGCTGTATTTTTGATGATGAGATTGATCTGACCTCCGGTAAGGTCATGTTTGGCCAGTTCTGTCATGTCAAAACCTTCTTCATAATCTGCATTTTCAGGGAGCATGAACTGCCAGAGTCTCAAACGCTGTTTTTTACCTGGTCTTTTAAATTCTATTTTGTAATTAAAACGTCTTGAAAAAGCTTTGTCAATGTTACCCAGTAAATTGGTCGTAGCAATCAATATACCTTCAAATTTTTCTATCTGTTCGAGGAAAATATTTTGCATTTGGTTGTGCATTTTATCGGCTGAGGATCCCGGACCTTCGGTACGGGAACTTAAAAATTGATCTGCTTCATTTAAAAGCAGTATGGGGTTTACTTTTGCTTTTTTGCTTAACTCTTTAAAATCATCAAAGATCTTACGTACATTCTTTTCACTCTCCCCTACATACATAGAGAGGATCTTTGAACAGTCAAA
>JAUVCL010000021.1 GCA_030595845.1 Campylobacterota bacterium | reverse complement strand
AGGGTTTTCTTTTAGTGTCTTGATGTAGCTTGCTGTTTCATTGCTATCAGCACTGTTAACAGATGTTGCTGATATAAACTGTAAGAAGATGACATTCTTATAGCTTTTAAGTACTTCAGTCATCTCATTTTCACTCAAATGGGTCTGAAGATATTCTTTAAAACGAAGAGAAAGCATCTGCATGTCATAGGTTTCATTCTCAGAAGCATTGTCATCCTGGCTAAAGCCATTTTGCATAGCAGAGAACTGTGATTCAAGCAAAAGAAGCTCTTCTTCCGCATTAGAGATAGAAAGATACTGCTCAATCTGTTCAAGTGTCGCAGCAGCAAGTGTTGAAGCAGAAAAAAACTGTATAAAAAGGACTGTGATCAATAATTTTTTAAGACTCGTCATTTAGTGACTCCCTGTATTGAACTGTTGTTTCTTATCATAATCGCATTATAGCCAATTCTTTGTGTTCTTGCTATGTTGATTGGTAGAAAAAGAGTTGATCTATGCTGATGAGATCAAGTCTCTAACAGGTCTTTAAATATCACTTCTGTATCAAGTCTATAAAAGTCTTTAAGTTCTTGATAGAGTTTTGGGAAATACGCTTTGAATGCTTTTGGTGTTTCAAAAAAACGTTCACTGCATACAGCAAAAAATTCCGCTTCATTTGTTAATGCATAGGTCCCTAAAAGTAAGATGCTTTCTGAACTTTTTTCCTTGCCTGTCTGCTCTCGTAAGCTATCAAAGGCATTAGAAAAAACTTCAGACCATCTTCGATAGTTCGAACCTTCAAGCATCGGTGTACCATCTGCAAACCCGTCTTCAAAATCCAATTCATGGGCAAACTCATGGATGATTACATTGTCTTTTTCCTGCTGTACTATATTATATTTAATATCTTGCCAGGATATGGCTACCGTACCATTCGCTGACTGTCCTTCTAAAACGGATGTCTCATTGTGGTTAATACCACCACTTGAGTGTGTTTCATTTACTAAAAAATGTTTTGGATAAACAATGACTGTACGAACATGATCTTTCTCTCCCAGATCAAATCCAAGCCGCATTAAACAGGCATAAAAGGCAATAATAACTTTTATTTCATCGTTAAGGGTCATTTTAACCCCAACAAATTCTTTATTAGCAATAAAGAGCAGAATTAAAAGTTGAAGTTTTTCTTTATGCACAGGGGATAAATTTTTGTATTGACGTAGTTTCTGAAGTATGCCTTCATATGATTCTGGAAAAGGCATGGACTTGAGTTTTTTGTACTGCCTCATTCGACGAAAATACCCTAACCCTTGCCAAAGAAGAAAGAGTCCAACTAAAGTAAATATAAATTGTATCAGTAGAAGGTAATAGCTCATATCATTACGTTAACTTTTTACCATTAATAAGTACAGCAAAGAACCTTAAAGCCCATACAATAAACATTACCATCCATACTGTGGCAGAGATATCAAAAAGTATCATGAAGTTCCACCCGAATGCAGATACAATAGAAGTAAGTATACGCATGACAACAACAACCTGTGTCCAGATAAAAAGAAATTTGACCCAGTTGTCCGCCTGCATAGCGTTACTGGAATGTCCCATGGTCACACGAGTACCAAAACCAATAAGCACAGTAAATACAAATCCGAGCATTAGTACATGGATGTCAAGAAAGAGGAAGTCTGCCCCGGTAATGAGTGTCACAAGATTAGTCAACGCAGCGACTATAAAAGCCACAGGGATCCAATACATCGCTATATGTAAGACCCAAAGTAGAGGATTTGGATTGGGAAATGGCAGTTTCCATCGTAAAAGTTCTTTTCCTATAATGTAGCCTAGTGCAAGATCCACAATAAATGAACTATTTGTAACAATACCTTCAAGTATGATATGCAGTACTAAAAGAGAAAAAACAATGATAAATAACTTCTCATTTTTCTCTATCATGCTATGAGAGAAAAAAGGAACCATACGCTGACCCACAGTAAAAGTAAGTAAAAAGAGATACAAATAGATCGAGATCTCAATTGAAAGTCCCATTAAAGGCATGTAAAACAGTTCTGCAATGATAAACAAGAGATGAGAGAACACTCCCAGTTTCATTGCAAGCAGTATCCAGTAAACATCCTGTTTGTCTTCCATATCTGTGGTTAGATACATCTCTCGAAGCAGAAGCATACCTTTAAAGTGTCCCGCAAAAATGATGAACATTGCAGCACCAGAGAAGACAGGCGTGACGATACTCCCAAGCAAATACAGTACAGCCCCAAGATAATAAAGTGTAAATACACTCATATAACTTTTAATCTCGATAGGTTTAGTAGAAGTAAAGCGTGGGAAAGTGGTAAATAAAAAAGCTAAAAATGCAGGGGTGAACATAAGGTAGGTAATACCATAAGCATGAAAGCTCGAAGGCGTTATGGCAAGGTTTAATACACCTTTATATGCAAGTAGAAATACCAGCATGGTGACGATGGCATTTACAAAAGCTAACACAAAAAAGGGTTGATGGGGTTGAGAAAAAAAGTAGTTACTTTTAGGATCTTCGCTAAATTTCATATGCATAGAACTATCCTTATATTTGATTCTGTTATATCATACCCTAATAATATCCAAGGAGTATTGATATGACTCAATAAAGTATTGATCCATGTTAGGGGGGGTACTTTTAATACCCCTGCATCTCACCTTGAAGATAAACGATAGACTCTTTCAATGCTTCCATAACACTTATCTCTTTCTCTTCAAGCTTTTGGGTACAGAGTACCTGTAACTTTTCGAGATAAAGATGGAGTAACTCTTCCTAGTTCATACTAGACTGTTAGTGTAGATGACCAAATGCCATGCAGGTTACACCCACTGGTAGCTTTAAGTACTTTTACCTTGTCAAGTTTTACGTAGAATGATGTAGCTCCACGTGATACTTCTGGTTCCAATGTATTTTTACCTATGAGTTTACCATCTGCATGCAGTGAAATAAAGTCTATCCAATGATCTGGTGTACTTGGATGAATGATACCGCCTTGACCTGTAGTGATCTCTACCAGCGTATAGCCTTTAGAATCTTTTTCTTTGATGGTTATTTGTGGTGTATGTTTAAGTTCACCTTTTTCCATATTTGCTGGATCTTTTGGTTTCATTTCCATACGGTTCATATGTTCTTCCGTCATTTTTGCTTCGGCACTTACTGCTGTCATAAGTGCTATTGTACCTGCTACTTTTAATGCTTCTCTTCTGTTCATTTCATTCCCTTTTTATCAATAATTTAAATTTATGTTACTAACAATCATAGCACAGTTGTGTTAATTAAATATAAAAGAGTAAAAGATATTTATCACCAACTCGAATTTGATTTGAGATTGTATTTGACGTATAGGGATGTATTTGGCAAACTATATACTTGATGCACAACGGTTTAAAGTAAATGTCATAATTCTTCTGAGTATTCTAGTATGATAATTTGGCTATAATACGCAAAATAAAAAGGTTCCTCTATCATGTCTAAACATCCAACATTTTTACAACAATTTCGCTCTTTTTGTTATCAGAACAAGGCAACAGACTTTGAACAGGCTGTCGAATATTTTGCTGTCTTTGGTGGCATGGGATGGAATGTTGATTTCTCTAAATCTATTGAAGAGATTATAGAAAAAAAGGTACTCTCTAACTACCGTTACATACATGGTGATCTTACAAAGATCACACATTCAAAGCCTACCTATCATGCGATGCTTACAGCTATAGCTACAGGAGACAGACGAGAATACTCTTCTTTTAAAAAAGTGAATGTAGGACGAGAAGAGGGTGAAGAGGTAATAGACTTTCTAATAAAAGATGGTTTTCTGCTCTTTGATAAGTCAGTGGAAAAACCGGTAAATGAAAAAGATGGTATTTCTGACAAGCTTTTATTTATAACTCCCTTTATGCGTTTTTGGTTTGCGGTAATTTCTCCTACTTATAAAAGTATTAAAGAGGGTGATTACAAGGAAGTAAAGGAACGCTGGTCTCATATGAAGGCAGGCTTTTCTACACTGATCTATGATCAACTGGTCCTAGAAATGCTTCAACAAGGTTTTAAAGATGCTTTTGAAGGTGATCCTATTGTTGGTATAGGTGCTTACTGGGACAAAAATGTTGAGATAGACATTTTGATAAAAAGAAAGTCTGGTGAGTTGATAGCCGGTGTTTCTAAGTACTCTAAGTCCAAGGCTAACAAAAGTGAATTGACAAAGTTAAAAGAGAAATGTACTCAGGCTGAATTGAATGTGGAGAGCTATATCATTTTTTCTAAAAATAAATTTTCATCTGAACTCAAAAAAGAGAAAGGTGAGAAGTTACAACTTTTCTCTCTTCGTAACCTTACAGGTCTTCTTGCAGACCTAAGTGAAAAAGACCTGACTGAACATACAAATAAAATGTATTAACCCTACTTGCGAAAGTAGGGAAAAGTATGGGTTAGTGGAACACTTATGGAATATCTACTATAGTAGTTTCATTTGCTACAACAGGTACATTATAGACATGTTCTAATGTTTCTAGATAGGTACCATTTTCATCTTGGGATGTAACAACAAGATCATAGGCTCCTGTAGTAAGCCAAGGTAAAACATATGTCCCATCTGTAGCATCTGCACTTAGAACAGAATTTGTAAACGTATCAACTTCAGAATCATCCCATGTACTCTCTTCATAAGCATAAACGATGACAGAGGAAACATTAGCATCTAAATCTAGTGTTACTGTACCATTGATCTCACCCACTTCTACATTATCAATGATCTTGATAGTAGGACGTAGTATATATCTTCCATTTCCTGTGGTAGTAACAGATTTTCTTACATCGAAATCAGCAGTAACATTGACTGTGCCACCTGCAGGTATGGTAAATCCTCCAATAGCTTTAAACCCTGTTTGGTCTCCACTTGGAACTTCCAAAGGCTGCTCGCCCCCCTCTATAAGATCTATATAACATCTTTCAGTATCTATCACAAAACGTACATGGGAGATCTCTCCAGCAGGCAATTCAACATAGTTGAGTAGTGTCGTATTTCCATCTTGAAGATCAAGTAGATTGATCGTTCTTGATTCATTTAGGTCAACATCTTCCCAACTCTCATTACTGTCTGCATATTGGTAGCGTAGTGCATCAAAAGTTACATACACCCCTCTAATATTTTCATCATCCGTTGGTGCATCTGTAAGACTGAGTGCAACTGTCCCTGTTTGAGTGGTTGATGTAGTTGTGTCACTACCACCTCCACATCCTGAGATGAGTGTCATCATTGTTAACGATAGTACAATACCTATCAGTGTATGAAATGTTTTCATAAGTGTCCTTTTATATGGGATGTTGCTCAAAAGAAGTATCAATTGATTTTGGTAGCCTGGCGATCTTCATTTCTAAGACCCATAGCTTTCCGTCCTTGCTTCACAACAAGTTTAGCACAACAAAATTAGTTGAATTAAATAAAATGTATACATAATATTTAAAATATTTCATGTTTATATCGTTTAAATTATATAGGAAAATAAATTAAATTATTCTTAGGGTGTATATTGCTAGAGTTTAAACGTGATATAATAAAATAAAAAGGATAGTTACTATGGAAGAAACAGAAGTAGTGGAACAGCCAAAACCAAGTATTGAGAGAGTGTTATATACGCTCTTATATTTAATCATAGGTAGGTTTATCTCTATGGTTCTTTTTGTGATTACGATAACCCAATTTATCTACAGTTGGTTGGGAGATGAACCCAATTTGAAGATTTTGGTATTTACCAAAGATATGGCTGAGTATACAAAACAGCTTGTAGAATATGTAGGATTTAATACGAATGTAAAACCATGGCCTATAGGTGATTGGCCTGATGTTTAATGATGCAGACAGTTCATACTCTGTTCATAGTTGAAGACTATAATTTTTACAAAATTTTTTAAGGAATAATCATTATGAATAAGACTTTATTACTATTATCATTGACAAGTACAATGATGTTTGCATCATCTGGTGCAGAGCTAACTAAAACAAATTGTGCCTCATGTCATATATTAACAACACCTACACCAGACATGATCCCAGATATGAAAGCACCGGCTATGGATGCTGTTATGTTTCATATAAACCTTGACATGAGTGATAAAAAAAAGATCAAAGCTTTCATTATGGATTATGCTATCAATCCTAAAGCATCTAAATCTGTATGTGAATCCAATAAAGTAGAACAATTTGGTGTAATGCCTTCACTGAAAGGTAAAATTTCAGAAGCAGATCTGGGAGCTGTCGCAGATCATTTGATAGCCAATTTCCCTAGTCCAAAATTTGTTACGATGATCAAAGAGATCCAGAGAAATGACAAAATGAACGCCTTGGTTAATTCACCATTCCTCATCAATCAAAGGAGTTTACCTCATATGACGAAGGTGCTCGTACACAATTGGGATAAAGCAACACTTGGATTGACTGAAGATCAAAAAGACAAATTGATCGATGTACGTATTGATACAATGTCAGCGGTAGGTAAGCTTAAAAAACAGATTAAAGTGTTAGAAGCAGATATCATAGAGGTATTGGTAGACGGTGAAGATCCTAAAAGTGTAGATGCAAAAGTCGATGAAGTTGCAAGATTAAAAGCGCAAGCGACAAAAGTACATTTAAAATGTATTTCTGAAACAACTGCTATTTTAACTGATGAACAAATGGAGCACTTATTCCCATTCTGGGATGTCTAATAGATAAAGGGAACCTATTATTAGAGGTTCCCTCTAGAGGATTTATCCTCTGATCTCTAAAAAGTTTTTGGTACTGATATCATCCCAGGGCTTGTTAAGTTTTACAAATTTCTGATAACTCTCTAATACACGTTTAAAGTCATCACTTTTATTACTTTCTACTTTCAATACTTCATCAAGGGCTACTTTTGCAGCATCCATCATCTCTTTAGGGAATGTTTTGATCTGTACATTTTCAGGTAATACCTGCAGTGCTTTTGCATTTTCATAACGGAACTCTTGGAGCATAGTGGATGTCATCTCTTCAGAAGCAGCGGTGATGATGGCTTGGTGTTCAGCACTTAGTTTCTCCCATCGTGTTTTGTTGAAAGTGATCTCTAAGATGGAACCAGGCTCATGCCATCCTGTGTAGTAATAAGGTGCTGCTTTGGCAAACCCCATCATGCTGTCTAAAGCAGGTCCTACCCATTCAGTCGCATCTATTGTACCGCGTTCAAGAGAAGTATAAATCTCTCCGGCAGGAAGCAGTACGGGATTAACCCCAAGTTTCTTCATGACTTCACCACCCAGTCCGGGTATACGCATCTTAAGCCCTTTGAGATCAGCCAGAGAGTTGATCTCTTTTTTAAACCAACCACCCATTTGAGGACCTGTTGTCCCTCCTATGAGAGGGTAGAGGTTGAACTTGCCATACATTTCACGCCAAAGGTCATAGCCACCACCAAATTTCATCCAGGTGATCATCTCTTCACTGGTCAGCCCTAGAGGCATACCACCAAAGATACTGAATGCGGAGTTTTTACCCTTCCAGTAGTAAACACCCGAATGAAAAGCATCTATCTGCGCGGCAGAAGTTGCATCAAAGACCTGCAGGGCAGGAACCAGGATGTTTTTAGCATAGACTTTGATCTCCAGGCTTCCCCCAGAGAGCTCGAAACAACGTTTGGCAAAGTTATCAACCCCTGTTCCCATAATGGGAAAGTGAGCAGGCCAGGAGGTAGCAAGTTTGAGTGTGACTTTTTTAGTCTTCTTTATAGCAACGGAACCATCTTCTGATTTTTCTTCTGCTCTATGACATCCATTCACAGCTAGTGCCGTGGCACCCAATGCAGTTGTGGTTAAAAAGTCTCTTCTTTTCATTTGTTTATTTGCCTTTTTATGTACCTGAATATGTATGATATTATAACGAATAGTTTCACAGTCTAAAGGGAAGTCAGTGTTTCATTTTTTGTGTCTAGACTGAGTCTATGTATAAATTGTTTAGAATAAAACTCCCCTTTTTCTTTAAAAAGAGCAGCAACATCAGGTACATATATCTCATCAGCTGTCGCAATAAAAAGATCTACCCAGGGCTGAAAATGGTCTTTTTTTAAATTAACAATCGTAAAATGAGGTCCATAAGGATCTCCATTATAAGCCGTTCCATCCAGAAAAACCAAATCCCAGAAATTGACTAAAAGCTCTATATGCTCTGTCCACTCTTCATTGGTTATATCATCCCCAAATTCAACGAGGAAGATAGTCCCTATTGTTTTGTCATGCAGAGCTCTTTCATAAAACAAAGTTACAAAAATTTTAAGATTTTCTCTATTAATACTATTTTGAAGTTTCAGACTACATCCTTTTTGAACAGATCACCTAGTAACACAAGTGTAATAAAGGCAAAAGATAATTTTTTTGAAGTGGAATTATAGCAAGATTAAAAAAAAGGCAGTAATCCCTTTCACTTTATCTTTAACGTGATTATGTGTACAGTTTGTTGATTATGATTTAATATAACGTCTGTCGTGAGCAATAGTTTCGTCGCAGGGGAAACTATTGGTCTCCTCGTATTTGTTAGGTGCTTTTATTCTTGATATGTCTCACTAAATAATACAGAGAGACTATGAGACAAATCAAACATATAAATGATAGTAATATATATATTATAATTCCTTGTTCATCCCACACCACTTGTCCATCATAGTAACGGCCTAGTTCATTATATGGAAACTGGCTTTTTTCGTACCAAGTAAATGAAAAAAACAAAAAAAAGATTAAACTTATTAGTGAGCTAATTAATTTTAAATACAATTATTTACCTTTAGTTTCTTCATGTTTGTTCATAATTATTTATTCAACGAATATTATAACATAGAAAGCTCCTTACTCAACAGCTCCAGCTGTGGAACTCCTATCGGACTCAAATATCACCATATTCTATCTACTTTCAATAATCCATCAATCCCTACATGATCTCTAGCAGAACTATATCTCCGATGTTCAGCTTTTTTGCTCTCGTTTGTATAGTCAAATATGATTTCTATGATTAGTTTTAACATACATTAATCTAGACAAAGTACCATAACATAGTTAGAAAATAAGGGCTTCCATGAACTGTCATATTTGCGACAAAGCTACAGTGTCCTTTGTACACGAAAAAACAGATATCATATACTACCATTGTAAGGATTGTGAATATATATTCAAATCACCAGAATACCATCAAGACTTTGATTCACAAAGAGAACGCTATAATCTACATACCAATGATGCAGAAGATGAAGGGTATCAAGCGTACTTCAAACGTTTTCTTGATTTTACCCTTCCACTTGTAGGAGAAGTACATAACGCACTTGATTTTGGTTGTGGAAGAAGTTCACTTTTGGCAACCCTTTTGGAAAAAGAAGGAATAGTTTGTGATTATTATGATCCTATCTATCATCCTAATACACTGAATGAAAGTAAAAAATACGATCTTATTGTTTCCACAGAAGTTTTTGAACATTTACATCAGCCACGAGAAGTATTTGAAAGTTTATTGGGATGGTTAGAAAAGGGTGGCTTTTTGGCACTCCAAACACAGTTTCATCCTAATGATGTAGAAGCATTTAAGAAGTGGTATTATCATCAGGATCCTACTCATATAGTATTTTTTACGGCGCAAACTTTTAAAATACTTTGTAAAGAATATGGCGTAGTGTTTGTGAAAGATAATGGGAAGAATATGTTACTAATAGAGAAGAAGAAAGCATAGTTCGGAGAGAATTCTTACTTTTAAATTATATACTATAATTAGTAAGTACATAAAATTTATATCATGCTATTATATAATATAAAGGTTTTATGTTTATGAAAGAAGCAACTCAAAAATTATCGCTAGATGAGAGAGCAACGCAAAAAGCAGTTGAGCATATATATATGAATTCAAAGGCTGGCATTGGCGGTCATTTCATCTTAGCTTTATTTATACCTATACTTTTAATGGATGAGCTTTCTTTAAATATAACGATGCTAATTTTTCTTTCTCAAACAGTGATCCTCACAGGACGTACTTATATTGCTTTAAAATATCATAAGATCAAAGATAGTATTGTTGATATAGATAGTATAAATCACTGGCTTAACTTGTATAAATGGGGTACATTTATGACAGGACTTGCATGGGGTATTACATTCTTTTTTCTTACTGATCTGCCTATAGAATATGATTTTATTTTATTTGCTATTATTATTGGTGCAGCCTCTGCAGGATTACTGACACTTGGCGTTGTGTTATCGATATATCTTTCATTTATTTTACCTATGTTTGGAGTAGGTACTTTATGGATGTTTTTACAAAATGACACAGTGCATATAGTTACAGGTCTTTTAACAATATTTGCGACTGCTTATTATTATCATACTGCTTATCATATTTCTCATAACTTTAAGGAAGTTTTTCTGGAAAAAGAGAGAAGTAAAGAGTATGTATCAAAACTTGAAAAGGAGTATGATACCTTTGAAACTCTGTTTGAAAAGTCACCAGACGGTGTGTTAATTATGGAAAATGATAAGTTTATTCAATGTAATCAAAAGATCGTTGAAATGTTACATTGCAATTCTAAAGATGAAGTACTAAATACGCATCCATTGAGATTTTGTCAGCAGTTTCATGATAATGGACGTGGATCGTATGAAGAATTGAATGATATGATAATAGTAGCGATAAAAAAAGGTTTTCACAATTTTGAATGGATATGTACCAGAGCCAATAATGAAGATTTTTGGGTAGATGTTACTTTAACCCCGATAAATTTGCATAATCATGATGTTATGCATGTTATTTGGAGAGATATTTCGGCTAGGAAAAGAGCAGAACAAAAACTACTGGAACAAAAAGATATTTTAGATTATCAGGCGCACCATGATGCTTTGACTGAACTACCCAACCGTATTCTTTTTAATGACCGTTTAGAGCAAGGTCTTGAAAAAGCAAAGAGAAAAAAAATGGATTTGGCACTTCTCTTTATTGATCTGGATCATTTTAAGCAGATCAATGATTCCTTAGGTCACGCAACTGGTGATAAGTTTCTTAAAATGGTAACACAACGTCTTAAAAATAATATACGAAAATCGGATACTTTAGCCCGTGTGGGTGGTGATGAGTTTACTATCATTATGGAAGATATTTCAAGTATGGAAGATTCATCTCTCTTGGCACAAAAGATCCTTAACATGTTAGTAGAACCTTTTGATATTGATGGTCGTGTTCTTTATATGACAGGAAGTATAGGTATCAGTCTCTATCCTCAAGATGGAGAGAATGTTGATGACCTTTTAAAGTATGCTGATACTGCTATGTATAAGGCAAAAGATGAAGGGCGAAATAATTTTCAGTTTTACTCATCTGATATGACAGAACTTGCCCTTGAACGGGTTGCTATGAAAACCAGTTTACGTGAGGCTATTAAAAATGAGGAGTTTGTTGTTTACTTTCAAAAACAACTTGATGCTTCCATTGAAAAAACCATAGGGATGGAAGCCCTAGTACGATGGCAACATCCTTCTATGGGATTGTTATCACCTATAGAATTTATTAATCTGGCAGAAGAGACAGGTATGATCATTGAGATCGATAATCTTGTAATGAAAATGGCGATGGAACAGATAAGTGCATGGTATAAAGAAGGCTTAGAACCTGGTATGCTTGCATTGAACCTTACTATGCAACAGTTGGAATCTGATCATTTTATACAGACACTTCAGAACACTATGCAGAGTACCGATTTTAAACCAGAATGGTTAGAACTTGAAATCACAGAAGGACAGGTCATGAAAAAACCAGAGGAGGCAATAGTTAAACTCAATCAGATCAATGCGCTTGGTATAAAGATCGCTATTGATGATTTTGGAACGGGATATTCTTCTCTATCTTATCTCAAACGTTTTCCTATTAATAAACTCAAGATCGATCAATCATTTATAAGAGATATTCCACATAATGATGAAGATGTTGCCATCGTTAAAGCCATTATTGCCCTAGCTCAGAGTCTTAATCTTGATCTTTTGGCTGAAGGTGTTGAGACAATGGTTCAGAAAGAGTTTTTATTGGCTAATGGCTGTAAAAATATTCAAGGATATTATTATGCTAGACCGATGCCTGCAGAGGAGATGGAGAAGCATATACAAGAGTTAAATATAGAGCATCCTCCTACTTCAGGATATATGTTTTGTATCTAAAGGATTTTTTAACACTATAGTAGGATAGGTATATTTACCCACTTACTCCGACACCTACTGACCCTGCACGTACACCGGCTGTTGGATGTAAGCCATTTTTATTGACACCCACACCTGCAAAACCTATAGGACCCGATGGGATACCAATACCTATGCCAGGAGTACAGGCATTTAAGGCGAGTGCAGTTATTGATAATAAAAATGTTCTTTTCATACGGTATCTTTTTTATGAAGTAGTAAAAAGAGTCCCAAGGAAAGCGCAGAAACAATGATAATAGAAGCACCGGAAGTAAGGTTATAAGTATATGACATCCATAAACCAACAAGTGTAAAGAGCGTTGCAATGGCTCCGGAAAGGAACATCATGGAAAAAAGAGAGTTTGAAAGTTTCTCTGCAATATAGACGGGGATGGTAAGCATAGCAATGACTAAGATGAGTCCTACCACTTTGATGGCTATGACTACTGTTAGTGCTGAGAGTATGAGTATCAGTGTATAAAAGAATTTCACATTTACACCACGCAATGCTGCATACTCACTATCATAGGAGACAGCCAATATATCTCTGTACCAAAAGGTTACAACAAAAATTATGAGTGCGAGCAGGGCAGCCATAAAGTACAGATCCTCACTGCTTACTGCCAGGATGGAGCCAAAAAGGTAGCTCATGAGGTCTACGTTATAGCCAGGTGTTAGGTCGACAAAGATCACCCCTATGGCCATACCTACCGCCCAGATAAGTCCAATGAAGGTATCCATGCGGTGACGTTTTTTAAGCGTGAGTACTGCTATGAGTATGGCAGCTGCTACTGCAAATACAGATGCACCCAAAAATATGGGCAGACCTAAGTAGACCGCTAATCCGATACCACCATAAGAAGTATGTGCGATACCACCTGCTAAAAAGACCATACGGTTTACCACGATGAGCGACCCAATGATACCTGCGGCAAAAGAGACAAGGAAGCCTGCAAGAAGAGCATGTTGCATGAATTCAAATTGTAGTGCTTCAATCATGGTTTTAGACTCCATTTTGGTTGCTCATCTTCACAAGTGTTGCAATTATCGCTTCCTAGCATTTGTAAAAGTTCTATCTCACAGAAGTGTTCATCACTTCCATGTTTGTGGAAAGTAGATCGTTTGTCTGAGATGTCATGGTAAGATAGATTTTTATTGACATGCGCAGCTTTGTCAGCATATTCCAAAATAACAGAAATATCATGGCTTACGACTATGACAGTGATGTATTCATTAAGCACTTTAAGCAGGTCATATATCTCTCTTTGACCCGTAATGTCTATGCTTGAGGTAGGTTCATCAAGTATGAGTATTTGAGGATGGGCACATAAAGCACGGGCAATCATAATACGTTGTCGTTGTCCACCTGAGAGTGCACTTATTTTAGTCTGTGCAAAGTCTGCCATACTTACTTGTTCCAAGGCACCCATGGCACATTGTACTTCATGCTTTCCATAACCAAAAAGGGGACGTTTCCCTTCTACATGTCCCATCATCACCACTTCAATGACTTTTATGGGGAAGTCAGTATTGATATTGGTATTTTGTGGAACATAGCCTATTTTTGTAAGGCCTTGTGAAGGTTTTTTACCTAAAACAGAAATACTACCGATCTTAAGAGTGTTAATACCTAAAATGAGTTTGAGCAGGGTAGATTTACCACCGCCGTTTGGTCCTATGATAGCAAGGAAGTCTTTCTCCTCAACTTTGAGGTTGATATTTTCCAAGATCATTTGCTTATCATAAGCAAATGAAAGATCCTTGATCTCAATGGCAGACATGTTAGTTGTTTCCCGCAATCGTGTTAGCAATCTTGATAAGGGTTTGGGACCAGTTAGATGAAAGAGGGCTTACTTTGACCACAGGTATCTGTAACTCTTTGGCAATGATCTTTGCTACGCTATCAGAAAACTCTGGTTGTGTGAAGATAGCATTGACCTTCTCTTCTTTGGCTTCTTTGAGTAGGCGTATAAGCTCTTTAGGTTTAGGCTCTTTACCTTCTACCTCTACAGCGATCTGTTCTAAATTATAGGCTTTTGCAAAGTAACCCCAAGAAGGGTGAAAGACCATAAATCTACGAGACTTCTTGAGTGTAGAAAGTATGTGCGAGACCTGTTTATCAGTCTCAGCAATAGAAGCCAAAAACCTTTCTAGGTTTTTTTTATAATAGCCTTTGTTTTCTGGATCATTTTTTACCAAAGCATTATAAATATTCTGCGCTATGATCTTTACATTAGCCGGAGCAGTCCATATATGTGGGTCATCACCTTCATGATTATGTGCATCATGATTTTCACTTGTACACGTATGACTAGTAAACTTTGTTGCATGGGCTTTTTGTATTTGTATTTTTGTAATGTTGTCTGCAAGATCAATAACTTGCATGTTAGAATTTAAGTTTTTAAATTTAGGTAACCAAACATGTTCAAACTCTACATCTATTGCAAAATAGAGGTCTGCCTTAGCAATTTCTATCATCTGTGAAGGCTTTGGCTCATAGGTATGCGGTGAGTTACCAGGTCGTACCATAAGCGCTACATCTACCTTATCTCCACCAATGGCTTTGACGAATGTTTGTTGAGGCAAAATACTGACCACCACATTGATATTAGAAAATATATATGTTGTTGAGAGTAAGGATATTAAAAGTATTTTTTTCATAAATGGATTATAGCGAAATAGTGATGAGTTGATAATAATCAAAGAATAATGAAGCAAAATTAGTTATAACTTCATATAAATATAATCAAGGGAACATACAATAACCCTAAAGTGAGTAAAATGCTAGCAAATCAGATAACAAAAGATAATATAGAAACCATGGTCATAAATTTTTACAGTCGTGTGCTAAAAGATGACATTGTAGGGCCATATTTCATCCATGAACTTGGGGATGATATGGACAATAAGTATTGGCAACCACATTTAAAACTCTTGGTCGATTTCTGGGCATCTATAGTTCTGGGAGATACCTCTTATCAAAGGAATCCGCTTGGACCACACATATTGATGGATGACCTTAGCCCTACAGTATTTGAACAATGGTTAAAACTCTTTTTTGAAACACTTAATGAAATCTACGAGCCTCAGGTTGCAGATATCTTTAAAGAGAAAAGTACTACCATTGCTGGTAACTTTATGCGTGATTTAGGATTGGCATAATTCTTGATCGTCTGGTTCTATGATGCCCATATATAAGTTGTTATAGTGGGAAGATAAGAATAATTTTTTTGCATAAAATATTTTACTGAGTATGTTATGATATATTATTAATTATTGCTAGATAATTTTATACTTAATAAGTTATAATCATTACAACAGATTTATTATTATCTTATTAAAAAAGGTTTAGCATGGTTATGTATGAGAGAAGAGATAAAAATGAATTGACATTTCATGAAGATGAAATTATATTAGCTAAAATGATAATGGATGAGGCAAGAACAACCCTTGAGTTTCTTTATTATCTTATGAATCACAAAGGGGAATTGTCTTTTACTATTATTCTAATATCGGCAGATGATATGAGGAATATGAAAAGCCTACTTCAGCAATGGAAGCGTGGAACAGATATTTTGCTTGAGATCGATAAAGAGAATAATATTTATATGCTTATTTGTCAGTCTACAGATATTGTTGGAGGAAAAAAATTCGGAGAGATCCTTATGTCTAATATATATATGTACAATAGCCTTAGCTATTGTGTAGAAACAGAAGTTAAGACAACGGTATACTCGGTTCAGGAAGTTATTTTTAAAATGGTAGAACAATATATTGAGAGAAAACACTACAAAGAATCCAATAAAGTGTTTGTTACCACACCTGAAGAAATAGAATATACATAAAATATCCCAAGGGATAAAGAATGAAGTTAGGATTTTATCTTCTTGCTGTTGTTGCAAGTATCATTACTTTAATGATAGGATTAAACAAAGGATTTTCAGGGTTGGCTTTTTTTGCTATCACTCCTTACCTGATGACACTTTTCCTTCTCAAAATAGCCACACATAACACTGCCATAATTACAGCAAAATCGGTGACTGTATTTGTCGTTTTAGTAGGACTATATTTTTTACTTGATACGACTTATATGGAAAAAAAACTAGAGGATAAGTTTTCATTTTTATTCATGCCTATTGGGCAGTGGATTATGTTATTGGTCTCAGGTGCTGTAGTCTACTTGAGTAATGGGAAAATGAACACTAAATAGTCATCATCACATGATGAATTTCTTTAAAGAGCGGTCTCTGATGGTTTAGATCTGTTAAACATCTTCCTTTGATATGTTTAAGTTTCTCTCGTTGGAGTTGCACCTCATCATCTTTTGAAAGTATAAGCATCTCTTCTATTAGGCAACCAAAAGCACGTACCTCCAAACGCTCCAGAGCATTACGTACCACTACCTCTTTAGGCTCATAGTATGAAGCCCCACCAAAGTCACCCAGTATACTGTTCGCCTCTTTGTCTATCATGATGTTATGTGCATAGAAGTCTCCATGCATGATGCCTCTTTTGTGCATATGTACAGCTGCATCTGCCATACCCTGGAGTATTTTTATACTTTGTGAAAGTGTAAGTGTAAAGCCTTCAGGGTAAACATCACGTGAACATGTCTCAAGCGTAGGTGGCAGACCCAAGTTGAAAAATTTAGAAGGGATGAGTTCCAGCATTAAGACATCTTTTCCATCAGGATGGCCGGTTCCACGTGCAAGTACATCCACAAGGTGCTCATGATGCCCCATTGAGATGTTAATGTCCATCTCTTCTTCAGGCAAACCATCAGAAGTGATGTCTCCCTTAAAGACCTTTACAGCTACTTCGGTACCCTTATAAATGGCTTTAGAAATGAGCCCTGATGCACCTTCTCCAAGTACTTCTTCCAGTTGCAAGTCGTTCCATGCTATCTCTTTTAGTGGCGTATCACATGCAGGATGCTTGGCACAAAATGGATTGCCTCCATATGCTAGCCATGAGAGTTTTGGCAGTTCTAAAATCATTTTTGGTAACTCGGTAAATGCATTGACCGCGATGCGTAAGAGCTCTAAGTTTTTGCAGTTTTTCATGCTTCTTGGCAGATGGGTAAGTTGATTACCAGAGAGCATACACTTTTGCAGACACTTCAACGCTCCCATAGACTCTGGCAGTGAGGCGAGGGCATTATCCGTCAGTATCAGCCAACGCGTGCTAAGAGGTAGGGCATCTTCGGCCAAGGTATCTATCTGGTTATTGCGAAATCCTATCATAGAGAGGTTGGGACAGTGTGAGAGTACGGTAGGTACTTCTTTAAATTGATTGTTCGATAAAAAAAGGATTTTGAGATGTTTGAGTTTTCCAAAATCATCTGGTAAGGTGTCTAGATGATTGTCAGTCATATCTAAGACTTCTAAAGTCTCAGCTAATGTAAAGATCTCTCTAGGAAATTCTTTTAAACCACAGGCTAATTTGAGCCTTTTACTACCTATGCGTTGTCCTGATCTGAGTTCTTCTAGTGTTTTCATGGTGATATTGTATCTAATGATGTAAAGGGTAATAGTATACTTTACTTAACTTTCGCACCTAAATAATACATAAATATCACCTCAAACCCCTTAGTCACAAGTATATACGATGATTGTTTTATGTCACTTGACATCACACAA
>JAUVCL010000175.1 GCA_030595845.1 Campylobacterota bacterium | reverse complement strand
TAAAAATGATAAACTTAGTGAAGAAAGAATCGACTTTTTAATAACACAAGCCAATGAACAAATTAATGAAATATCTCAAAATAAAGAGATATATACTAGTTTTTTGAACAAAATTAATGCACCCCAGAAGATAGACAACATCATACTTTGGATACTTCTCATGTCAAATGAAGATATATGTTGTGATTATATAAGTGAATTTGATAAAAACTTTAGAGAGATAATCCCAGTAGGTGATTTAGCTGATTTATTACTCTACAGTATGCACTTAAAAAAAGTTAAAAATATTGACTTAGACGGATTTGACTATTTATTAGAATATCAAGCAGAGGGTCTAGAAGATATGGATCAATATAGTGTTACAAATGTTTTAGCCTATATTCAAAAATCAAAAGAAATAGAAATAGAATTTTAACTTTTTCACTCATCGCATTTAAAAAAGGTCAGGAAGTAAACCGTTTAAGCAGACAACTTTCCCAAGTAGAACTTAGCTTGTGGGCTGAAAGCCTCATTTAAATTCCCGTTTAATAAAAGTTAAAAAAGTTTCTATTGACATATATCAAGTGACATTTTAATATTTTTATTTATAATAGTATAAAAAGGATTATCTAATGGCATTACTTTATGCAGAACAAGTTGAATACATGGATCTCGATGAGATGCAAGAGACACATGACGAAGAGATAGCTATCTTAAACGAGGTTGATAAACTTGCTACATATTATATGATGGATAAGACAGAATCTAAACTAGCCGCACTAGAAGCAAAGTTAGACGAATATCTTGCACATGTCAAAGTACACTTTGCTAATGAAGAGCGTCTTATGAACAAGTATGATTTTCCTGCTTATGAAATGCATAAAATGGCACATGATATATTTTTGATGGATATCAGTATTGCTATGAAACAATGGAAGCATACTGGTGATATAGATAAAGTTATCCGTTTTATACGTAACTCACCAGAGTGGATAGTGATGCATATCAACACTGTGGATGCCCCAACATCAGTCTATTTATCACGTAAAATGGCAGAAGAAGCAAAGAAGGATCAGGGGTAATATATCAACATACAGAGTGAATAAGCTATAATCATACCCATGATAAGCACACTTCTCTCTATCATCTTTGTTTATGTCTTTATAATGCTTGGGTATATGGCTAAACGCATCTTTAAAGAAGATATTAGTACCAAGACCCTCACATTGATGTCTGTCTACTTCCTTCAGCCTTTTGTGACTATTTGGGGCTTTAGCACTGCTAAGTTACACACTGAACATATCTATGTTCCATTGGTATACTTAGCTATTATTTTATCTTTACTCATTCCAACCATACTTCTGGGCAAGTTAATATTTGATAATATAAAAGAACGTGCTATCTTTTCAATTGCCGGTTTTGTGGGCAATACAGGTAACATTGGCATCCCTCTTGGGATTGCACTCTTTGGAGAACAAAGCGTTATTTATACCACACTCATTAACATTGCCAACGTTTTTGTTGTTTACATCATCGGTGTATATATCTACTCACGTGGTTCATTTAGTATTAAAGACTCCCTCTTCAATATCATAAAGATACCTATCATCCCTGCCTCTGCGATTGCCATATTAATTAATATATACGATGTCTCTCTAAGCAGTGAAATACAAGAATTCTTAAAGATGGGAGCTTATGCAGGTATTGTCTTACAGCTTTTTTTACTCGGTACCTTCCTACAAGGTATCCGCATCAAAGAGTTACACCCTAAACTTTTCATAGGTACAATGAGCCAAAAATTCATCATTATCCCAATAGCTACAGCGATCATACTTAGTTTTACTTCATTACCTCTCTTTGTGCAGGGTGTGATCTTTATGGAGATGATGGTGCCATTGGCCGTTGCAAACATCAACCTGGCCTCTCTATATGACTGCAAACCTAAGGATGTGACTTCACTGATATTATTGAGTACTTTACTCTTCATCCCTCTGCTTTTTGGTTTGAGTTATGTGATAAACCACTATTATTTATAACAAAATAGTACTGCTTTACACGCTAAGTAAGGGAACAAGAGAAAACGCTTCTTTATTACAGTGATTTTCTAGTAAAAAAAGATATTTGATGAATAAGAGAATTTGATAGGGTAAGAGTTAAAGTAAGTGGGGAAGGTAGCCCATTCTATGAATGCACTACCTTAGAATATTTATTTGATTATTGATTTATACATTGCTGTATATAATCCACTCATCCAACCTAGACTAACTAGGGCAAGACCAGCGATAAGTATTAATACTTCCATTGGATTCTCCTTAATTTATATATTTGACACAAGAGAAGTATACACAATAAAGCATTAAATATAACTTAAAGTTAATTTAATTATACCTTAGAGTTATAATATAAGCATCTGTGATGTTTATCTCTTCATTCTTCTTTCATTTTATATTATGTTAAAATAATACATAAATTTTAGGAGTGTTGTAATGGCTAAAAAAACCCTTATCATCGGTGCTGGTGGTGTCGGAAATGTTGTTGCCTTTAAGTGTGCTATGAATGCAGATACCTTTGGAGAGATAACACTTGCAAGCCGTACTGTAAGTAAATGTGATGCTATCGCTGCCAATGTGAAAGAAAAAGTAGGTATTCACATAGCTACTGCTAAAGTCGATGCTGATTCAGTTCCTGAGCTTGTTGAACTTATAGAACGTCTACAAGCAGACATCGTCATCAATGTTGCATTACCCTACCAAGATCTTACCATCATGGATGCCTGTACACAAACTGCTGTAGACTACCTAGACACAGCCAACTACGAACACCCTGACACTGCAAAGTTTGAGTATAAAGAGCAGTGGGAAAGAGACGGGCAGTTTAAGTATGCAGAGATCATGGGACTTCTTGGCTCTGGGTTTGACCCCGGTGTGACCAATGTCTTTTGTGCCTATGCCCAAAAACACTACTTTGATGAAATACACACCATAGATATACTCGACTGTAATGCAGGTGATCATGGTTACCCTTTTGCCACGAACTTTAACCCTGAAATCAACCTTCGTGAAGTTTCGGCTAAAGGTCGATACTGGCAAAAAGATGATAATGGACAAGGAGTCTGGATAGAAACAGATCCTATGGAGATCAAACAAGTATGGGACTATCCTGAAGTTGGACCAAAAGACTCTTACCTTCTCTACCATGAAGAAATGGAATCTTTGGTGAAACACATCAAAGGACTCAAACGTATACGCTTCTTTATGACATTTGGAGAATCTTACCTGACACATATGAAGTGTTTAGAGAATGTAGGCATGTTAGGCATTAAAGAAGTAGAACACAAAGGCATGAAAATAGTCCCTATGGAATTTCTAGCTACCCTACTTCCTGACCCTGCAAGTCTTGGGCCTCGCACTAAAGGAAAAACGAACATCGGTATCTTTGCAAAAGGTCTTAAAGATGGTGTTGAAAAAACGGTTTACATTTACCAAGTCTCTGACCATGAAAAATGTTATGCAGAAGTGTTGAGCCAAGGAGTCAGTTACACCACAGGCGTACCAGCGATGATCGGTGCTAAACTCATGTTAGAAGGGAAATGGCAAGGTAAAGGTGTCTTCAACATGGAAGAGTTTGACCCTGATCCGTTTATGGCTGAACTCAATGAACAGGGTTTACCATGGAAAGTGATGGAACTTGGAGCTGATGAGACAAGGCGTGTAGACTAAATGGAATTTACTTTTTTACTTAAAAAACTTATCTCTACCTTTATTATGCCTTTTCCTATAGGTATGTTATTACTTTTTCTAGGCTTGATACTTCTCTTTAAGAACAAACGTATCAAAGCAAGCATCACTTTGAGCCTAAGTTTTGTATGGCTTTTTACTATTTCCTATGCACCTTTTGCAAATGCTCTGTTATATAGTTATGAAAATATCTACCCCACACTGCACACTGCTCCTAAAGACATAAAATACATCTATGTATTGGGTAATGGCGTTCATACTGATGAATCACACCCCATTACTTCACAAGTCCATGAAATCTCTTCCGTAAGACTTAATGAAGGCATACGCCTTTACCA
>JAUVCL010000054.1 GCA_030595845.1 Campylobacterota bacterium | reverse complement strand
GTAGATCCTCTCATTTTACATATAGATGATCGCATTAAACAAGCATCAAAAAAAGCTGCTAACAGCATAGAAGCATTGACAAAAGAGAGCTTGGAAGATCTTTTTGAAAGTCATATCTCAAGGCTTGGAGGCATAGTAAGTAAAGAGAAGATAGACGAAGAGAGACAGAATATCAAAGAGGGAAAACCTTCACATTCTGCGTATGTCACACCTACATACACCAAAACAAAAAACCTCATAGAAAAGTCAGATACGCTCGTGAAACTAGCCATCAATAGAGGTTTGGGTAAAGGTACCATTGTACAGCATCTAGCCCGGATAAAAGAAGAAACCCCTGAGTTAGATATTAATAAATATAAACCTAAAGATGAAATCTTTGACAGGGTAGATGACGCAGTATTAAAACTTAAAACCAAGAACATCAAAGAGAACTTTTCTGAAGAGGGAAAGTTACGACTAAAGCCTGTATATGAGGCTTTAAACGGTGAGGTGAGTTATGATGACTTACGGGTTTGTATATTGTTCCTTGATTAATTTTTCCTGCTTTTTACAAAAAGTACCACGGCTACCAACATAGAAACCCCAGAGATAATAAGAAACAACCCTTGTATACCGTAAGCACTGACTATAGGTTGAAAAAGAATGGGTGAAGCAAACTGTCCTAAAAATAAGCTAGAGGTAAGTACACCAGATGCTTTACCACGTTTATGGGCAGGGACAAGAGAGAGAAACCATGAGTTGGTATTGACAAAGAGCAGTCCAAAGCCCATACCTATGGGAACAGTGGCAAAAAATAGCCCTGCAATGCTTGAAGCTTGTGAGATAATAAACAAGCCCAACCCAAATAGCATAAAGGTTGCAGAGAAGATTTGAATGTAGGAAAACCTTGCTTTTATTTTGGCGTACTGCATAGCGGTGAGAGCATTAAAGGTCATGGCTGTGGCGATCACAAAGCCAATGGTCTGAGGTTTACCTCCTAGAGTGTTAACGATGAGGTAGGGGAATTGTGTGGGCAACATATAAAACAGTACCATCACAAAAAATGCAGTGAGGTAAACGGGCAAGAGTTTGGCTTCAACTTCCAGGTCTTCAGCATGTTTGTGTGTTTGAGGTTCATAGAGTGATTTCATGAGGAAGGGCACAAAAAGTATAGGGATAAGATAAATAGCAAAAGGATAGGACCAGTGCATTTGTGCCAATAGTCCACCCGTAGTGATAAAAAGTATACCACCAAGTGCTACGACCATACCCTGTTTGGACATAAATTTGTGACGTACCTCTTCAGAAAAGTAGTCACCTATGAGTGCAGTACTCGAAGTCATGATGAGTGAAACGCCAAGCCCCAGTATGGCACGTCCTGTGAGTATGCTATAAAAGTCATGCAGATAAAACCCGGAACTCCCACCCACTATAAAAAGAAAGATACCCAGATATAATGGTTTTAAACGTCCCCACTTATCTACGATATGCCCGGCAAAAGGTGAAAAAAGAGCAATGATGATGGAGGGGATGGTAAGCATAAGTTTAGAGAGAAATTCAATGTTTGGTATGTTAGAAAAAGTATGGCTTATAAGTGGCAAGGAGGAGACAATGGTAATACCGGACATGATGCCAAGTGTGGCAACAAGCAGCAGGGCTGTTTGGATATTTTTTGTATGGTTTATCATGGATATATCATATCACTATTAGAATTAGAGACATACGCATAATAGCAGATTTAAAAGCACCATACATTTTTTATTAGAGTATTACAGTGGTTTATTTATTCAGAATAGTTATAATATATGTCAAGTTCGACAAATAAAAGGAATAAAATGCAAAAACCTTACCTAGAAACACAACCTAATGAAAATGGATATTTTGGAAAATATGGAGGTGCTTTTCTCCCACCTATGTTAGAAGAACCATTCGCACAGATACAAAAAGAGTATCAAAAACTTAAAAATGATCCAGAGTTTATAGAAGAATTAAAATATGTTCGTAAACATTATCAGGGGCGTCCTACACCCATTTCATTTGCTAAAAATCTTACAGAGCATTGTGGTGGAGCTAAGATATATTTGAAGAGAGAAGACCTTAACCACACAGGTGCACATAAATTAAATCATTGTATGGCAGAAGTTATGTTGGCTAAACATTTAGGGAAGAAAAAGGTGATTGCAGAGACTGGTGCAGGTCAGCATGGTGTAGCTTTGGCAACTGCTGCTGCGTATTTTGGTTTAGAATGTGAGATACATATGGGTGAAGTGGATATTGCAAAAGAACATCCAAATGTGGTACGTATGAAAATCTTAGGTGCGAAGGTAGTCCCTGCGACACATGGTTTAAAAACACTTAAAGAAGCCGTAGACAGTGCCTTTGGTGTTTATATGGAAACGTATGAAGAGTCATTGTTCTGTATAGGTTCTGTTGTAGGACCACATCCATTTCCTATGATGATAAGAGATTTTCAGTCTGTCGTAGGGTATGAATCAAAAGAACAGTTTTTTGAACATGAAGGTAAGCTGCCTGATCATGTGATAGCATGTATAGGTGGAGGAAGTAATGCGATGGGGATCTTTGCAGGTTTTATAGATGATGATGTAGAGCTTATAGGTGTTGAACCTATGGGTAAAGGTGAAAAGTTGGGAGAACATGCCGCAAGTTTAACCTATGGAGAAGAAGGTGTCATGCATGGATTTAACTCTATCATGTTAAAAGATGCTGAGGGTGAACCAGCACCTGTATATTCTATAGGATCGGGGATAGATTATCCTTCTGTAGGTCCTGAGCATGCTTACTTAAGCAGTATTGGTCGTACAAAAGTGAGACTGTGTAATGATGAAGAGTCAGTGGATGCCTTTTTTAAACTGTCGCAACTAGAGGGAATCATCCCTGCATTAGAGTCTGCTCACGCAGTTGCTTATGCGATGAAATTGGCAAAAACACTTCCCTCAGATAAAACAATTTTGATAAATCTAAGTGGTCGTGGAGATAAAGATATTGATTTTGTGGTTGATAATTATGAAGTGCCTGATACCAAGTTTTAGAAAGTAGTTGTTGATACGATGAAAGCTATGACTTTTGCCAAACAGGTATTCGACTTTTATTTTACTATACCTAAGGATATATCTTTACCTGAAGGTGTAGAGACCATTTACCCATTTGATAATGAAGAAACACGTAGAGTAATGCGAACATTCTTTAATAAATACTACGATGATACTAAACCTAGAACCTACCTCATAGGTATAAACCCAGGTAGACTTGGCTCAGGCATCACAGGTATAGGGTTTGCAGATGCGTACCACTTAGAGAACTACTGTGACATACCCAACAGTTTTGACAAGCGTGTAGAGATCTCTGCTGCATTTATGTTTGAAGTCATGGAAGCATATGGCGGGGTAGAGAAGTTTTATAAAGACTTTTTCTTTACAACGGTGATGCCTTTGGGACTACTTAAAGAGGATAAGAACTACAACTACTATGATGACAAAGAAACACAAGAGAGTTTAGAACCCTTCATCACAGAGACACTGCTAAAACAGATGTCATTTCCACAAGCAAAGCCCAATATTATCTGCGTAGGAACAGGTAAAAACTTGAAGTACTTAGAAGCTTTTAATACAAAGCATGACTGTTTTGAAAGTATAGAAGTTGTGCCTCATCCTAGATGGGTGATGCAGTATAGGCGTAAGGAAAAAGAGAAGTATATTCAGGTCTATTTAGATGCTTTGGATAAAGTATTGCATAGATAGTATGATTATGCTATTATATGTATAAATACATACATATAAAGGATATGCCATGACAGTACGTAAAAACTTTCTTTTTGATGATGAAGTGGCAAAACATCTTGAAGAGATAGCTAAAGCTGAGGGTAAAACACAAACCCAAATAGCACAAGAGGCTATTGAAGAGCGGTACAAGAAAATAAGTATAGAAAATAAATTAGCTATTTTAGATGAGATACATGACTCATTTCATGGTCTATTAACGGATGTAGATGCTAAAGCTTCACGGATGGAATATGTAATGGACAAATATGGTAAATAAAGTCTACCTTGATACCAACATTTTTATTGATTTATTAGATAGTACACGTCCTTTTTCAAATGAGTCATGGAATCTCATCAAACAAATGACTAAGGAGGCAACACGCTTAAGTATAAACTCTGACACTGTTACTAATGCATTTTATATACTCAGTAAACATAAGTTATATACACCTCAAGAGTTACTTAGTCTGATGAAAAAAAGTGTGATGCTATTTGATATTGTACCGACTGAACAGAAGGAAGTTTTAGAAGCGATGACTTTATGTGAAGATGCCGAGACATCATTTAGAGATTACGAGGATGCCTTGCAGTACGTTTGTGCTAAAAAAGTGGATGTGGAATTGATACTTACGAATGATAAGGGGTTTTGCTCTTTAGATATAGAAGTGAGTGGGACGAAAGATTTTAAGATATAAATATGAAGGATATTAAATGAAACGATTACATATACATATGTCAGTAGACAGCATAGAAGAGAGCATAGGGTTTTACTCTACACAATTTGGAGCAGAGCCTACAAAAGTTAAAAAAGATTACGCACAATGGCTTATAGATGACTTGTCTTTGAATTTTGCCATCTCTACACGTGGAGAAGAAAAAGGCATTAACCATTTGGGTGTGCAGTATGAGAGTGATGAAGCACTTGATCTTGCGCAGACAGCTTTTGAAAATAAAGGCATCAAAGGTAAAGAAGACAAAGGTGCGGTGTGTTGTTATAAAGAGTCTAACAAATACTGGGTAGAAGACCCTACAGGTATGGTATGGGAAAACTACCACTCTATGGGTGATGTAGAGGTATATGGTGTGGATGCTGAAGATACGGAAGATGGTTGTTGTGTACCTACATTTGCTAAGTTCTCAGAGACACCTTCCTGCATACCTACGAAAGATGGTAGTAGCTGCTGCTAAAATCAAGTTTGATGTTTAAGTATATTAATTAGCTAAAGATACCCCAACTACTTGTAGATTACACAAATATATACTAAAATATCATATATAATTATACTTGGGGGAGAAAATGCAGTTAATTTTTATTGTTATCTTGGGAGCTGTACTTGGATTTACTTATGGATCTTATACAGATGGATTTATCTTTAGCTCAAAAATATGTCTTTTTGCAGGGCTTACACTTATTATGCCTTCACTGTTTAAATTTGAATTTTCACATGTAAACCTGATATGGGAACATAAACCAGTACTACTAAAAGGATTTATCGTAAACTATATGATATTACCGCTCTTTGCTGCAGTGATCGGTTTTATGACGGGTGATTTTGGTATCACTGCGGGGTTATTTTTAGTGGCTGTATTTTCTGGTGGAGGGATGGTCATGCACTGGATAAAGAAATCAGGCGGAGATACGTCTTTTGGCTTTTTATTGCTTTTTATCAATCTTCTTTTTATCTCACTCTCTTTACTGATGTTGCATATCTTTGCCACATACAGCGCAGGGTATTTTGATGTCAATTATCACAGTGAAATTAGTATCAGTAATTTTGCAACAGTGGTGATAGAGCTTCTGATCATCGTGCCATTGGTTACAAGCAGAGCAGTGATCTGCACAAAACCTCTGCTTGATTTCATAGAAAAGTACCGAAAATACATCAGTCATATCAGTATCTTCATCATACTTTTTTATCTCTTTGGCTTACAAAATTCGAAACGTCTTGTTGATGTGTATGATTTTGAACCAGAACTTTTTTACATTGCATTTATCGCAGTGATGGCCTTTTATCTTCTTACATTTATTGTTTCAAAGTTGATATATGATCTTAACTCACCACAGGAGAGAGCAGCATTTTGGCATAGTATTACAAGATACTTGACCTTGGCATTGGTCATTTCTACTTTTTCACTCAATACCTTTGGTGTATCAATGTTACTTCCTATTATGTTTGCCTATCTTGTGCAGATACCGCTGTCCGTGTATATCGACAAAAAGTATATGTCAAATGGAGAGAGTACTACTGCATAGCGTTTGATGTTATGCAAGTCCAAAATGATTGACTGGTCCATGACCTCTGCCTAAGATCTTATCTTTCCCTTTTTCTATGGCCTCATTAAGATAGTTACAGCCTTTTACTGTAGCATCTTCTAAAGACAATCCTAAACTTATATAGGTTGCAATACTCGAAGATAAACTGCACCCTGTGCCATGGGTGTTGATGGTATCTATGGCTTTATTGTGGATGGTTGTGCTTTGTTTGCTCTTAAAGTTATAGAGTATATCTGTCATCTCATCGCTAAGTTCCAAGTGTCCACCTTTAAGTAGCACAGAGGTGTGGTATATTTCTCCCAACTCTTTTGCAGAGGTTTCCATGTTCTCCAGGTTTATATTGTGTCCTACAAGTAATTCTGCTTCAGGGATATTAGGTGTGATAAGGGTCACTTTAGGTAGGAAAGACTTAAGGCTTTTTAGCGCTTCATCTGTGATGAGTTTGTCCCCTGAGGTAGCTATCATCACAGGGTCTAATATGATGTTTTTGATTTTGTACTTTTCTAGGGTATTTGCAACAGCTTCTATGACTTCAGAAGAATGGAGCATGCCTATCTTGACTGCTCTAAAGTCTATGTCATCAAACACTGCTTCCATCTGCTTGATAATGTGTGCTACGGGAATGGCATGAATGTCAGTGATACCTTGGGTGTTCTGTGCAGTCGTAGCGGTGATAACAGAGGCTGCGTAACCACCGTTAGCAGAGATGCTTTTGATGTCTGCCTGTATGCCTGCGCATCCTCCTGAGTCTGATCCTGCAATGGTCAGTACTGTATGGTAGGGTGTACTCATATTTTCCATGCCTCTTGTTTGTAGGCAGAGTCCCAGAACATCCACTCAAGCTGTGACGTTTTGATGAAGGATTCTTCCATTTTGGCCAGATTTCCAGATGAAGCAGTCAGTGCATAGTCATTGGCAATGTCTATGGCTTGCTGTACGACAGCTGCGAACTCATTACTGGCGTATGTATCTATCACAAAGTCATGTTTACTGATCGCCTGAAAGACATGTTCTGTTTTCTCACGGGTTTTTTCGTACCAGTTTTCCATAGTATATTCCATTTAGAAGTAAAATTTGAATTATCATAGCCAATGATTCTTTATTTCTCTTATGGAGTGAGGTAAGAAGTATGGAAATATTTCATATGTTATTTTATAGTATTTGTTTATTTTATGAAAAATGTTTTATTAAAACTTATTTTAGATAAAATAACTCTATATCATGTTTAAAAGGTGTAGTATGCTTCAAAATATCAAAGTTTTTCTCTTAACTTTAGGGATGTCCTTAGCTATAGGATTGATAAGTTTTTTTCAATTTCACTTAGGTTTGTGGGTATCCATAGGTTTTAGTTCTCTCGTTGTGATAGTATCTTTCTTGTTTTTTAGAACCCCAGCGAAAGAGGATGTTGTAGAAGAGGCAGAACCGATAGAACCGATAGTTGAAGATGATAACGATGTCAAATACAGACTTCTTGAAACGAAATTTAAAGCGATTTCTAAAAAAGCAGAAGCACTAGAAGTTGAAAAGAAAACGACAGAGCTTTTCCTTGCCAGTATGTCTCATGAAATACGTACCCCTCTAAATGGGATTATAGGACTCACAGATATTTTAGATGACACTTTATTGAATCAAGAGCAAAAAGAATTTGTCTCTATGATCAGAGAAAGTTCAAACAATCTTAGGGTCATTGTAAATGATATACTTGATGTCTCTAAAATGAATGCAGGTAAGATGGAACTTGAGAGTATCCCTTTTGATCTGTTTAAGAAAATTGAATCTTCTATAGGCGTATTTAAACCTGCACTTGATCAAAAAGGTATTGCGTTAACATTTTCTACAAATTCCAAAATGCCCCATAATGTTATGGGTGATCCTACGAGACTCTCACAAGTACTTATCAATCTTGTGAGTAATGCCTTGAAGTTTACTGAGTCTGGCGGCAATATAGTCGTAGGGACAGAGTACGTGGGAGAAGAGAAAGGTAGTGTCACTTTTACGATCTCTGTGAAAGATTCTGGTATTGGTTTGACAAAAGAGCAACAAGAGAAGATTTTTGAACCTTATTCTCAAGCAGAGGCCAGTACTACTAGGAAATCTGGAGGAACAGGTCTGGGATTGACCATTTCAAGTAAGATCATTAGCTCTATGGGTGGGAACATTCAAGTGAAAAGTAAGGTAGGTGAGGGTGCAACCTTTTTCTTTACTTTGACATTTAAATTACAAAAAGAGGAAAATAGAAATAAGTCTTTAAGGCAAATCAAAAAGAGTAAAGTAGTTGAATTAAAAGATAAAGTTGAAGATAAAAAGACAGATGCTGTAGAGAAAAAGAGTTCTGATAGCCTTAGTGTACTGGTTGCAGAAGATAATATGATCAATCAAAAACTGATTAAAGTAGTGTTAGAAAACCTGGGCTTAAAGGTCACTTTGGCGTCTGATGGTGAACAGGCATATACAGCTTATGAAAACAATACATATGATATGGTCTTTATGGATATTCAAATGCCTGTTATGGGTGGTGTAGAGTCTACCCATAAAATTTTGGCCTATGAAAAAGAGCACAATCTCACACATGTTCCTATCATCGCTTTAACTGCAAATGCATTGCCTGGTGACAAAGAAAAGTACATCGCAGAGGGCATGGATGATTATGCGACAAAACCTTTAGATGTAAAAGTCCTTAAACAACTTATTACGAAGTATAGCACCCTTTGAATAACCCATTATAAGAGCGAGGAATATTTATGATATCATTAAATTGCGCATAAAGTTCCCCGCTATAATCTGACTACGTTCTTTAAAACTTTCGGCAATACGCTCTACATACACTTCATCTAATGTCTCTGCAAAAAGCTTTAGCCACTGTTCAAATGTCTCGCGCTTTAGTTGTCCTAGCTGTGTATGGGGTAAAAACAAGTTACCCATGTACTTAGGTTTACCAAATGCCAAAGAAGTCCAAAAGCCAATTATGGTTTCTAAATGTGTTTGCCATAGTTCACTGTTGATGTCCTCACCAAGTTTAGCTATGAAAAATGGTCCTACGATGTCATCGTTAATGAGTTTAGCATAAAAGTCCATCACCAGTGTTCTTATGTTTTCATGGGTTATTTTTTCTGCTTGCATGATTACTCCTTAGTTCTTATACATCGTTTTCTTTTTTAACTTTGTTTTTACGGTGTCGAGGTTTTTTTGTTCTGTCTTTTTTTGTTTTTGCTGTGTGCTTAGGCGTGGCAGTTGCCACAAAACCTTCTACGATTTTCTCTTCGATTTCTTTTTTCATATTATATTCTATGTCACCGAGATACGCTTCATCTTCAGGACTTATAAGAGCCATAGCAACACCCAGTTCTTTCATAAAAGCCAAACGATTATAATAATCTTGTGGAACATCTGGTAAATCATAAGAAAGGACAAGTTTGATGTTTTCTAACGCGAGTGTTTTTAAAATCATATCTGTAGTGATAATAATATTGAGAGTACCTAGATTAAATTGTGTTGCAGCTTTTTGCTGTTGTTCTTGTCTATGGTTTCCATGCACAGAGCGTGCATTAAACTCTTTTGACGTTAAAAATACACTCAGTGCATCTGCTTTTTTCTTACTTTTCACGACAATAGCCACTTGCATTTTTTTATAGTCATTGAGAAGTAACCCAAGCATAGCTGTCTTGTCATATTCTTGAACAAAATAAATACTCTGAGTAGTTCTTAAAGCGACACTGCGTTGATCATAATATATTTCTTCTTTGGGTGTATCAGTTTGTTCAGACATGAGATGTTTTCCTTGATAGTATTTCGAAATTATATCTGATTACTTCATAGAGTTGTTAATCAAGATTTCCAATGAGCTTTTTCTCTTCTTCCAAAGTAAGGTAACGCCACTTTCCACTTTCGATGTTGAGGTTAAAACTGCCAATACTGATGCGCTTCAGCTCTAAGACTTTTAGTGGCGTCCCAAATTTGGGATCCTTCAAAGCCCCGAAAAGACGGCGTATGTGACGATTCTTCCCCTCATCAATGATTACCCTGAGTTTTGTTTTCGCACCACCCATGCCTATTTTTTCGACCTGAAGAGCTTTCAATAGACCGTGCTTGCTTTCCACACCTTTTTTAGCCTCTGCAATATGTTCGTCTGTTACATGACCCCTGACCCAGATCTCGTACACCTTAACGCAATTCCCAGGCCTGGTCAACGCGTCGCCGATTTTCCCGTTGGTTGTAAACAATAGAAGCCCCTTAGATTCTAGATCAAGACGTCCGATGGGCATCCATCCGTCATCAAAAACCCAATCGGGCAAAAGATCATACACTGTTTTTCGCCCCAGTTCATCAGATCGTGTGACCACATAACCCTTAGGCTTATTGAGTGCTAACAGTTTTTCCGAATCGTTTGTTTCTTTATTCATGAGGTGTATTCCTTATTATAAAACTCTTTTATCTAAAATATAATCATATATAACATGTATAAAAGTTGGGATGATTTGATTTGCATCAACAGAAAAGTTTGCTAACTCCCTATATGTATCTATACGTTCGTCAAATAATGCCCTGGCGCTAGATTCATCTTGAAGTAAAGGCCGTTTGTCACGTTCTCTTTTTGACAATCGGTCCAGTATAACATCAAAGTCAGCATCTATATTAATAATAAGAGACTTCTCTGGTATAGAACTATATATAGGCAGTCCACCGCCTGTAGCGATTATTTGACCTTTATTTTGAGTGAGTTCATTAATACATTTTTGTTCAAGAAGACGAAAATATTCTTCACCCTTGTTTTTAAAAATATCAGTAACACTAGAATTTTGCTCTGCTTCAATAACAGTATCAACGTCCACAAAATCTTTATATAGTTTCCTTGCAAGAGATTTACCCACACTCGTTTTACCAGATCCCATAAAGCCAATTAATACTATGTTATCGTACACCAATTTATACCCTTTTTGCTATTTGAAAGATTCATTGTTTTATAAGGGTGACTATACTGTAATACTCTTTATGCAATACCAATTCTTCTTTATTTCTTGCTAGTTTAGTAGCTCCAGCTACTGAACTTACTATCAGGTTTTGGTTCTTTATACACTTCTTTTTTGTTATATGAGTTTGGTTTTGTTGTTTGTATTCTGATAGGGGTTAAACAGCTGGAGCTGTTGAGTTTCCACCTTTAAAATCCATTAAAAATCAAACATTATTCCATCATATCAGCTTCTTTTACTTGAGTAAACTTTAAATATTTTTTATC
>JAUVCL010000091.1 GCA_030595845.1 Campylobacterota bacterium | reverse complement strand
GCTGAAGATCTTGACCACGAGAGTGAATAATCTTCAAAGAAGATCATGGAAGCCAGCATACGCACCATCACAACAACCAATACGATATTCAGATCGAAAGCTTCATGAAAAATAAAAAAAGTCCACCAGAATGTAGCAAATGTCAATAGGATGATCACTAAAAAGTTTGCTATTCGTTTGTCAAGAAATGGTAAGATGAGTAAGCCTTTATAATTATAATCTTTTAGACTCTAATTATATCGTAGTCAAATGTCACCCGTATGACATTATTGAATTACTTTTGTAAATTAATCATTTTTTATTCAAATATTTTTGTAGGGGCGGACCCCTGTGTCCGCCCTCGGGAACCCAAACATATGGGAGCACACAGGGGTGCTCCCCTACAGCATCCATTATGGATTATGTTACCCATAGGGGCGGGACCCCCGTGTCCTCCCGGAACATTTGCATGCAAATATGTTACACATAATCAACTGATTATTGCATCCTGGGAGGACATGGGAGTCCTCCCCTACCGGTCTGGAATATTTATTATGAAATTCAAATATTCGCATGAAACCACGGGAGCACACAGGGGTGCTCCCCTACACAATACCCATTATGGATTATGTTACCCGTAGGGGCGGTACCCCCGTGTCCGCCCGGAACATTTGCATGTAAATATGTTACACATGATCAACTGATTATTGCATCCTGGGAGGAGATAGGAGTCCTCCCCTACAGATATTTGTCTACAAATGCATTGCTTGTAAATTTCACTATCTCTTCAGAATAAAATGTTTTATCATTTGTCACTATGACATCACACATCAGTTTTTTAGCACTTATATACTGCAAATTATCTTCTAGGTCAACATTCTTTATCGATAGTGCTTCATCAAACATCTTATTTGTACCGCCCACTATTTCAAAAATAGTATTTACCAACCCCAAAAAATCTTTTATATCTTTTACTTGTTTGTTTGCGATATAGTCAATATTTAATAGTGTGATATCTAAAATTACCCCAGAGTAAAGTTTCTTTTCTATAGCATTAAATATCAACAATGAATTCTCAAAATTTTCTCTTTTTAAAATCAGATCAAGAAAAACATTTGTATCAACAAAGATTTTCATTTTACTATCTCATTATATTTCATATCATCTGTTTTGAATGTATTATCAAGAATTCCTACAAACTGATTAAATGACCCCTTCTCAAGGTTTTCTTTTGTACTGGCTTGTTTGATCAGCTTTTCATACTCTTCGTATGGCATGATCACTGCCTTTTTCTTATGTGCCTTTTTATCTACTATAAAAACCGTTTGAGACAAGATCTTTGTAAACTGTGCTTGTGCCTGTGAAATACCAAGTTCTAACATTTTAACTCCTTTTAGATGCTGGGTAATATATATGTACATACTATTATATATATATTTATAAATTCCTTAAACTCTAACTAACGCTTACGACTAATACTCATATCGCATAATTATATTCCCATTCCAACGGAGACCGTGGGAACAAGGTTGGTTAAGAATAAATATTTAAATTTTGTAGGGGCGGTACCCCCGTGTCCGCCCGGAACATTTGCATGTAAATATGTTACACATGATCAACTGATTATTGCATCGCAGGGAGGACATGGGAGTCCTCCCCTACAGAAATAAAATGTTTATCCAAACATATGTAGGGGAGGACCCCCGTGTCCGCCCGGAACATTTGCATGCAAAAATGTTATACATGATCAACTGCTTATTGCATCCCAGGGAGGAGATAGGACTCCTCCCCTACAGAAATAAAATGTTTATCCAAACATATGTAGGGGCGGTACCCCCGTGTCCGCCCGGAACATTTGCATGCAAAAATGTTATACATGATCAACTGCTTATTGCATCCCCGGGAGGAGATAGGATGGAGGGATGACATGGGAGTCATCCCCTACGGAAATAAAATATAACATCCGAACATGTAGGGGCGGACCCCTGTGTCCGCCCATGGAATCCAAACACATATGAATTCAAATACTGTTAGACAGCTCTTTTTGCAGAAGCATCTTGATGTACGATTGATACGGTACATCCATAGCATTTGCTTTTACCTTTAGGCGTTCGAGCATATCGGCAGGAAGTCTTAAAGAGATAGACTTGGTACTTTTCTTTAAATTGGGCAAAGAGACAGACTTGGCACTTTCCCATTCCAGAAATTCTGTAGAATCTTCTTGCTCCCAAAATACTCTCTCTTGACGTTCATCTTTAAACTCAGGTATAACTTTTTTCATAATGGCTCCTCTCTTTTTTATTCATCAATCTCGCACTGATCAATATACGAAACCCTTCATTTCCTAGAACACGGATTGATTTTTTATTTTTATCTCTTCGGCAAACTATTAAATGTCCCCCTTAACTTGCATGATGATGCTCTAAAATGAGATCACCGATTTCCATATCGAGTTTTGCCATCTGGGTCAAAAGTTTTTCTATCATTTCTCTTGTTATAAAATCACTATTCACTTGCAATACTTTTTCAACCACATCATAATTATCATCAAGATTAAACTGTAAAGTCCGTAACTTGTCTTCATTAAAATTTAGATCATCAAGTATTTCTCTAAAACCATTTACCATCATCAAGGCGATACGTATGGAATCATGTATCTCTTTCAAAGATGATGCATCATGTTTTTTTTCATAAGCAGATAGAGGCTGAACAATAGTATTTTGAATATGTTCCACATCAAATACCGGCATATACATCATACTTATCATTATTTTTCCTTATCGTAAGACTTTTCTAGATTGTATCTAAAAAAAATAAACTGTTTATGTCGCTGAAGTCTAAGAGGCATGGTGCTCTGCTTTCAGGTCATCCAGTGTTATATAGTCACCATCCAATTCAAATGCCTCTTTCATCGCTTTTTTAGTTGTTTCATTGGGAATTTTGGCTTCAAAGGGTAAGCCTCTTTCCAGTACGATCATACGGTTAAACATATTCACTGCTTGAGCATAGCTCATTCCAATGTATTCTAAGATCTCACGTGCTTCTTTGTAATCATTCTCTTCCAAACGAATGGTGGTTTGTGTTTTAGGCATTGCATATCCTTTTTATTGATTGTATCCCAAAAGGGATGCAAAAGTCAATAACAGTTATTTCCTGACTTCATATTACCCGTAGGGGCGGTACCCTCCCCGTATCCACGCGGAACATTTGCATACAAATATATTATACATAATCAACTGTTTATTGTATCCCCGGGAGGAGATAGGATGGAGGGATGACATGGGAGTCATCCCCTACGGAAATAAAATATAACATCCAAACATGTAGGGGCGGACCCCTGTGTCCTCCCTTTAGTTAGCATCCCCATACAAAATATTTACATGAAACACTGAATTTTAAATTATGCTATAATATTATAAATTCCATAAAGAGGATTACTATCATGGTTACATTAAAAATTGAGAATCAAGAGGTGGAAAATATATTTCTTGATGGGTTTGATAGCAATAAAGAAGCATTTTTGAACTTTATTAAAGATAGTTATGACAAGATGACATTATTGAACAGTCTCGACAGATCTGTTAAACAAGCAAAACTGCAACAAAATGGTGAACTTAGTGAAACTACCCTTGATGAGTTAATAGATGAACTTGAAAATCATACCAACTCCTGAATTCAACAAACAAGCTAAAAAACTTTCCAAAAGTTATAAAAATATAACTGATGATTTAAAAAAGTTTAAAAATGAATTACTTGAAAACCCTAGGTTGGGAGTAGAACTCGGACATAGTTGTTATAAAGTTAGATTATCCAACTCTTCAATTCCAACCGGTAAAAGTGGTGGTTTTAGAGTAATAACATATTATATTGACAAGGAAGGTGTTATTAGATTACTATTGATATATTCTAAAACAGAAAAAGAGAACGTATCAAATAAAGAGATACAAGAAGTTCTAGCAGATAACAATTATTTTATTTAAAAATGCAAAATAATCCCAACAGCTCTTCACGTAACACACAACACGTAATATGTAACACTAAAGAACTCTCCCCAGAGTTGCTTTTTTTAATCGCCTGCTGCCAAACAGACCCAAATAAAGATGATATCAACTTCATCCACTCTTATCTCGCATTAGTTACTAATTATCAATCACTAATCACTGCTGCTACACAGCACGGCATTTTACCTATTGTCTACAAAACCATCAAATCCCTATCTCAAAGTAATAATTCTAATCACAAATCACTAATCACAAATCACGAAATATTGTCTGCTTTCAAGCAGCAATATTTGAGCATTGTTCAAAGAAATATGCTTATGTCCGCAGAATTAATTAAAATCACTAATCTACTCAAAGAGAACAACATCGAAGCCCTCGCCTTCAAAGGCCCTGCTCTCTCACAGATGGCGTATGGGGACATTACTCTGCGGCAGTATGTAGATCTGGATGTCTTGGTGAGAAAAGAAGATATCTATAAGATAGATGATCTCTTAAAAGATCATGGATATAAGCGGGTTATAAAGTTGACATCACAGCAGGAAAAACTCTGGATAAAATTCAAACATGATTTAGGACTCTATCATCCAAAAAGCGGTGTCCATTTCGAGATGCACTGGTCACTTTTAGATGAAGATTACCCCATACAAATGAAGCAGGATGCACTATGGGAAAATCCTCAGATAGTCAAGATCAATCAGCAGGAGATCAAAACATTTCCAAATGAAGAATTGCTCCTCTATCTATGCATTCACGGTTCTACACATCTGTGGGAGAGAATAGAATGGATCAAAGATATTGATCTGCTTATCCAGACACAAGAGATCGACTGGAACAAGATCACAGAGAAGGCAAAGAGTTCCAATGTAGAGACCATATTTTATCTTGGAATCTACCTGGCTAACACGTTTTTTTCAACCAAACTTCCCTCCGCCATCTCTGAGCGTATATCGCATGAAAAAAAACTGGTAATATTGACTGATTATATTTCTAAGAGTTGGAATAAAGAGAATTTGAGCGGTGTCAATGGAACACTTCAACGAACACTTGCCATGCTAAGACTTTTTCCCGACACAAAAGCGAGACTCTCATATCTTCACAAAATCACACTCAAGCCTACACTCAACGAATATGACTATATCGATCTTCCTAAAAGAATGTATTGGGCATATTACTTTATACGGCCCTACCTTCTTATAAAAAAGTACGTCTCAAATAGCTGAAACGTCATCCTCTATATCTTTACGAAACTCCGTCCAAAATGCAATACGTTTTTCATCCAACAGATTTTTCTGATACTCACGGGATTTATTGAAGTTATACTTTGCTTCATCCATCATCAACTGTTTGTTATTTTTTAGATCATGAATGAGATTTGAAAATTGTTTAAGGTTTGAATGACGGAAGATCATCTTTTCATCCAAAAGTTCAGGGATCCCTCCAGCATTGGAACCGATAGAAGGGCATCCCCTACTCATAGCTTCGACGAGAGCCCTTGGCAACCCCTCCTGAAAACTAGGTTGCAGATACACATCCAATTCATCCAACCAATCAAATACTGCCTCTCCTACAGGTAAAACTCCATCAAAAAATACCTTATCTGCAATGCCAAGCTTCTCTGCTAGTGCTCTGTACTCTGAAGGATCACCTGCACCCAAAATATGGTATTCAAAATCATTCGATCTATGATTGACTTCCCCAAGAGTCTGTATGGCAACTCCTATCCCCTTATAGCCTACCTGTAGATTACCTATGGTTCCATAAACCCTTTTTGCACCCATCGTTTCGATTTTATTTATCCGCTGTAATAATGTCTTATCATCAGCCTCAGGCAATTGTACATCTGACACACCAATAGCTTTTGCTTTTCTTGAAGGCCGATATCTTTTTTGCAAAAACTGTTCAGTCACATACGTTACATAGTTTGCTTTTTTTACAACATATTTCATTTTTCCATAAAGAAATGGTGCATAGACTTTTGACTGCCATGTACCATAATTCCACATCGCATCCCATGCACAACCAACAACTTCTAGCAAATACTTTTTATGCATTCTATTTGCTACTTTAGCTGTCATTAATCCCAGTTCAGTTGGTAGGCGTACTATCACAGCATCATGCTCTTTCACGATCTTTCTAATCTTCTTTTCATGATGTTGTCGCAGACCAAAAAATGAACTAAATGATGCAATGCTCTCCAAAAATATAAATGAAATGCCCTCACCACTTGCTAACGGCAAATCTATTAGCTCATCTTCTAGCAGCTCACGATGGCGTGCTAACACAGTAACATTAGAAAAAACATCAACATAGCGTTTTAAGACCTGATACGAAAAAGAATTTGCATACACTTTCCCTTCTTTTGTCACAAAAACATGATCATGTACAAAAAGAACTTTCATATTATATTATCAGCCAATTACAAACAACAACTACGGATCACATCACAAATTCTCTTCACATCATCTTTTGTCATGATCGTGCTACTAGCCACACACAATCCTTTTGTAAATAATGCTTCACTAGTACCATCAAGATAGCTTTTACACTCTTTAAAAAGCGGTTGCATATGCATTGGTTTCCATAGTGGTCTGCTTTCTACGTTTATCTCTTCAAGTGCTTTCATCACTTTGTTAAAATCTGTATTTTCAAAAGTTAAAGCTGTCAGCCATCTATTTCCACGACTATTTTTAAGTTCAGGCATAAAAGTTATTTCATCTATATCATCTAAAAACTCTTTGTACCATTCAAAGATCTCTCTTTTTTTAAGTACTCTCTCTTCTATGACTTCCATTTGAGCAACACCTATAGCTGCCAATACATTTGACATACGATAGTTATAACCATACTCTTCGTGCTCATAATGAATATACGGACCTTTTGCCTGCGTGCTGTAAAACATTGCTTTGTCTGTCCACGCTTTATCGGGACTCACTAACATTCCCCCACCAGAGGTAGTCAATATTTTATTGCCGTTAAAAGAGTAAACACCAAAGTCTCCAAAGGTACCTGTATGTTTCCCATTAAAGGTTGCACCCAAAGATTCTGCTGCATCTTCTATGAGGTATACACCATGTAACTTGCAAACATCAGCTATTTTTTCTATGTCGGCACTCATACCATAAAGATGGGTAAGTATTAAAGCTTTTGGTTTTTTATCACAGTTTAGTAAATATTCATCCAATAACTTTGGAGATATATTCCAAGACTCTTTATCACTGTCTATAAACACCGGATTTGCATTCTGGTAGAGTATGGCAGAGATAGAACCTATGAAGGTAAAGGTAGAAGCCAAGACATCATCACCCTCTTTTATACCCAATATTCGTAATGCAAGATGAATTGCTGCTGTTCCAGAACTCAAAGCCAAAGCATTCTTAGCACCTGTATAGTTTCTGATGCTCTCTTCAAATTTATTTACATACTCTCCTAATGGTGCGATGTAATTACTTTCAAATACTTTTCCTATATACTTCAGTTCATTTCCACTCATATGCGGAGCAGATAAGAATAGTCTTTCTTTCACTTAATTTCCTTTATAATTTTACAGGGGTTCCCATAACATAACTTATTATTTTCAATAGTGTTCACAACTACTGATCCTGCACCGACCATACAGTTCTTTCCTATCTTCAAACACTGGATGACACTGCTTCCAATGCCAATGTGGGTCAATTCTCCTACGCTCACATCTCCCCCTAAAGCCACAGAAGGAGAGATATGCACAAAGTCGCCTAGTACATTTTCATGTTCTATGACGCAAGATGTATTCAGTACCACGCCATTGCCTATTGTACTTTGTGCATTAATGACTACATATGGCATTACAACAGTACCCTTCCCCAGTATAACACTCGAAGAGATTATTGCCGTAGGATGGACCAAGGTTACAATTTTGAATCCTGAAGATTCAAC
>JAUVCL010000157.1 GCA_030595845.1 Campylobacterota bacterium | reverse complement strand
GTGATCCTGAACCCATAAATAACAATTGCAAAACGTAATATCTTTTTCCCGGAGAAAGTGATACCGCCTTGCCATGCTTCAGGTGTCTGATTATGTAAGGTATTGGCATAAAAAATACCCATGATAATTCCAATAACAAGAGGTGAGAGTCCAAGTGCCTTTACATGTTCAAGTCCTGCTACAAAAGTTGCAGCTGCTGCAAAGATGGCAACAAATAAAATACCACTTATTGTACCATTACGGTTTTTCGCCGAAAAAGCCATAAAAATCCCTTTTATTCAAAATAATTGATAATATTTCCGGAATTGTACTATAATTTTGATATAATTGCTACACAATAAATAGGTAAGAATTAAAAATAAAAGAGAAAATATGAAATTAACCCTGAGACAAATGCAAATCTTTTTAAATGTCGTTGTGTCAGGACATTTAACCAATGTAGCAAAAGAGATGAAATTAAGCCAGTCTGCTGTCTCAATGTCCATTAAAGAGATGGAAAATATTTTGGGAAGGCCTGTATTTGACCGTATCAATAAAAAGCTTGTACTCAATGAAGTGGGACGTGCTTTCTATAAAGAGATCGACCCTATCTTTAAAAAACTTGCAGATATTGAATATGAATTTAAAAACTCAGAAAACAAAGGGATGATACGTGTAGGGGCAAGTACAACCATTGTAGATTATTTAATGCCTGCCATCATCTGTTCTTATATGAGTTCTTATCCTGATGTCAAGATCACGCTTAAAGAGGGTAATACCAAAGAGATAGCCGATATGATCAAAGAAGGAAGTATTGACATTGGCTTTGTTGAAGGATTTGTCTCCGGATCAGATATTATCAAAGAGAAGATAGGTGTAGATGAACTGGTTGTTGTGACTGCGGATCAAAATTTGTGTAAGCACTGCACAATTGATGAAATAAGTGACAAAAGATGGGTACTTCGTGAAGAGGGATCAGGAACAAGAGAGGTTTTCCTGGATTATATTAAAGAAAAAGTAGATGATCTCAATGTCTTTTTAGAATTGGGGCACACAGAATCTATTAAAAGTATTTTAATGAACCGTGAATGTTTGACCTGTATTTCCAAAATCTCTGTAGAGACTGAATTGATCGAAGGGAAATTACATAAAGTGCCGGTGAAAGATTTTGAATGTAAAAGAGATTTTTTAATGATCTATCATAAGGATAAGTATCACAGTGCTTTATTTGAAAAGTTTGTATTTTTCTCACGTAAGCTTATGACACAGATGATAGACGGAGCAACTTGCTCAACGATCGCTTCTTCTAGGAACGCTTAAAGGCGTCTCTGTATTCCTGGGGATGATTAAGGTTTGTAAATGGTTCATCCTCCTCAAATACTACAAGTTCGGTCTCTGCCATCGCCAATAGATCACGAAGTTTGTGGTTTCCTTTTTCCAGTTGCGCATAGGCTAATGGCAAGATACTCTTTTTGTAGCATCCACACAGAGGTTGTATCCCGGAGGGACTTTTTGCAACGACAATATCTTTCCTCTCAGCCCTGTTCTTCAAAATCCTTTCTATCACCTCTTTGTTCACAAAGGGTGCATCAACACTCAAGATAAAAACTTCATCTACTTCTAACGTTTCAAATATAGAAAGTAGTGCAATAAGAGGAGAATATCCTTCTTGCGTATCTTCAATGATCCTGCATTCAAAATCAAATTTATCTGTTTTAGCAGAGATATACACATTTTGAAAGTAGTGGCTTAGTTTAGTATATTGATATTGTGTCAGTGTAGGGTATGCCCCAAAAGGAAGAAGGGCTTTGTCTTCTCCCATACGGGAGCTTTTACCTCCGGCAAATATGATCAGCGGGAACTCTTTTATCATGGTTGTAAGCCTTTTTTACGTTTTTGATGAATAAGTAAAATCAGAAAGGCCATAAAGGTGATGAAAGATTCTACGAGAAAAAGATACTCTCCATAGATCTGACCTGAGAGTATGGCTCCGACAGAACCGCCCAGTCCAAATGCTATGCCCAGAAAAAATTGTTGGGCAAGCTTCTTTTGTGTATAGAGTGAAAATACGTAGGTGATGGCTGCCGTATGGTACAGTGCAAAGGAAACAGCATGTAGGGACTGGCTGGCAAAAGTCAGTGTGATAGAATCAGGGTAGAGGTAGAGGATCAGCCATCTAAAGGCTGTCACCAGCGTTGCAAACTGCAAGATATTGAGTAGATTTCTCTGCAAGAGAGGCCCTTGAAAGTAAAGCATGAATACTTCACATATTACACCAAAACTCCACATCCATGATGTCATTTCAAGGGAGATGCCATGGCCTGTTTCATAAATAGTAAAGAAGTTGTAAAATCCGCCAAAGCCAACCTGCATTAAAAAGATAGAAACCCAAAATGCCCAATATTTTGAAAGTGAAAAAGAAGCATCATCTTGTGCTGAGTTATGTACCGTTGTATCGTACTTAGTAAGAAATGCTCCGAAAGCAAGTGTTAAAAATGCTGTGGCAGATAAATAGTAGAGTGCTTCATAAGGTGAGTCAAGTACTTTACCCAGTAAAAGTGCAATACCAATAAATCCCAAAGAGCCCCATAGCCGTACTTTTCCATAACGATGTTTGGAGAGTGTCGCAAGTGCTATGGTCTCTACATAAGGAAGAGAGATGCCCATCGCTGCGCCAAAAAGAAGATTGGCCAGAAGGTAAAACCAAAAATCATTCACTGTTTGTAGAAAGATCAAGGTACCAATGAAGGTAAGAAGCAAGGAGCCTCTATAGACTTTTTCTGTTAAAGAGACATAATGCCTAAAGACAAAAGGGAGTAAAAATCGCATAAAGGGAGCAGCTGCATAAATGATGCCCACTTCTACAGTACTGTACTCCAGATCGAGGAGTACTTTTGGCATAAAGATAACATAGACACCCACAAGTGCAAAGTAAAAAAAGTAGTACGCCCCTAAAAGAGGCGAGAGAAAAGTTTTTGTTTCTGTCATTTCTTATTGACAACGGCAGTTGCGGAGAGTAGATCATGTAGTGTTTTGTTGTCTTTTCTAAAAAACATCAATGCCCATCCTATAAGGGTAAAGAGCGAAAGGATTGCAGACAGGTTTCTAAAGAGTATAACAAAGAGTGAAGGTTTTTCTTTCGTGTTTTCATCAATGAGTGTAATATTGTAGGCTCTATAACCAGGGGTTTGCCCCGTGAGGGTCATAAAAATAGTTTGCACCAGAATAAGAGGAATAAGTATATAGACCCAACCCATTAACATATCTTCTGCAAAGCCTTCTCTTCCATCCATAACAAGGTAAAATACCACATACATGATAGGCATCACAAGCATAAAGGCATCTGTTAAAAAAGCTTTTATTTTTAATCCAACACTCGCATATGGATCCTCTGTCGAAGGGCTCTTAACTTTTTTGGGTACTTTTTCTTGCTGTTTGCCTTGTTTGACATCTCTAAAACGTTGTTTAGCCATTAGAAATCCCAAACCGCAGCAGCGTAAGGACCTGAATAGTTCATGTCCGCATCAAAACCATCCAGAAGCTCATTACTGTCAAGATGAAATGCTTTGTAGCCTGCTTCCAACCCTATGCCCATAGCTAAAGTGTATCTGGCAGATAATTCATAGTCATAAGAGGTGAAGCCTGAATAGCTGATAGCATTGGCTTCAAGCTGTAAAGAGAGATCCGTAACAGGAACATCAAAACGCGTTTTGGCGTAAAGCATGGGCGTAAGTGTAGAAAAAGAGAGTGCTTCATGATTGACATCCATATCTCCTGTAAAATAACGCAGCGTCAGTCCCACATCGAGGTTCACCCAATTATCAAATATTTCATAGTAGAGTGTAGCATCTGTCATCTCAAGTGACAAACTACTGTCTACCTCTCCTGTCAAGTTGTCAATCTCTCCCCAGTAAAAGTCTGTCACATGATTGCTCCCTTTATGAGAGAGTGTTGTGTAAGCCAATTTTAGATTAGGAAGTATGGGGAGAGGGTGTTCGAGATAGAGTTTCAGAAAGATATCCTGTGTCTCACTGAAGCCTAAGGTATCTACGATATCGGCAGTGGTGCCCTTGTCCTCAAAGGGTAAGGTATAAGAAGCGTATCCATCAGGGCTATGATTGAATATACCGAAAGATACTTCACCCCCAATGGTATCAGCGTGTGCAGTCATGCAACTGACAACGCTGAAGACAAGCATAGATCTAATATTTGACATTTATTGTAATCCTTGTGTCATGGTAAAGATAGGAAGAAGCATGGCGGAGACTATAACACCGACAACAACCCCGATAAAAAGCATCATAAATGGTTCAAGTAAGCCTAAAAGGAATTTGAGTTTATCTTCATTTTCTTCCGCATAAAGCTGTGACATGTTGTTAAGGATCTGTGCCACTTCACTGGACTCTTCTCCCAGGGCTAAAGATTGCATAAAATTACGTTTGAGTTTCACTCCCTTTGCAAGTTGAAGTGCATTGGAAAGCTTGTTTCCTTCCATGACCTTGACGGATGCATTCTCAAACAAATCAAGCAGAGATTGATTGCTAAACGTTGTTTTGGCAAGTTGTACCGCTTGGGCATAGGCAACACCCGATTCTAGCATGAGGGAGAGGATATAGGAAAACCTGCCCAGTTCATGGTTTTGGATCAG
>JAUVCL010000049.1 GCA_030595845.1 Campylobacterota bacterium | reverse complement strand
AACGATGTCTATCCATGAGCTATACTGCTCTACATTTGTAGGAGATAGGAAGGTAAGTTGAGCAAGAGCTATGACGATAGCCAAACCATTTACAAAGCCAAAAAGGGCAGGTTGGGGTACCAGACGGATAAACTTACCCATCTTCATCACCCCAATAAATATCTGGATAAGCCCTGCGATGATGGAAGTGAGTAAGATGTAATGAAGCACCATCATACTCAAAGCCTCTGCACCAAGTTCAGGGTACATCGCTTTCACAGAAAGACCAAGTCCTACAAAGACCACAGCTACTGAACCAGTTGCTCCAGAGATCATCCCTGGTTTACCTCCGAGGATAGCTGTAATAAGACCGATGATAAAGGCACCGTAAAGACCAACCACTGGAGAAACCCCAGCGATAAAAGAAAATGCTATCGCTTCAGGTACAAGTGCAACTGAAACAAGGGCACCGGAGAGAATGTCATTTTTTATGTTTTGTTTTGAGTAATTTTGAATGTTAAACAAGCTAATTCCTTACATTATATATTAATGTCGGAATTTTACCATAATTGTTCTACATGTATCAGCTATCTGTAGTATAAGAAATATACATTGGTAAAACATTAAGGCTTGGAATGCTATTTTTTTATTAAAATACTTTACTCTATGCTACAATAGCGATATATAATCATCACAGGAGTGTTAAATGAGTACACAAAAAAGTCTATATCAGCCAAATCCAGAATTTGCTGCGAGTGCGGCAATCAAGAATATGGATATGTATTGGAAGTTACAAAACAAAGCCATAGAAGATTATGAAGGTTTTTGGAAAGAATTTGCTGATGAGAAAATAGACTGGTTGGCTCCTTATGAAAAAGTACTTGATGAAAGTAATGCTCCCTTTTATGAGTGGTTTACCAATGGTAAGCTTAATGTTTCTAATCAGTGTATCGATAGACACTTAGCAGACAAAGCACATAAAACGGCTATTTTGTTTGAGGGTGACAGAGGAGATGTAGAGCGTATTAGCTATGCTCAGCTTTCTCTTCGTGTCAATAGAATGGCAAACCTTCTTAAACATGAATTCAATGTACAAAAAGGTGACAGAGTTGTTCTCTATATGCCGATGATCCCTGAAGCGGCTTATGCAATGCTTGCCTGTGCACGTATCGGAGCGGTTCACTCTATTGTATTTGGCGGATTCTCTGCGGAAGCATTAAAAGATCGTATTGAAGATGCCGAAGCTAAGATCGTGATCACTGCTGATGGTGCCTACAGAAAAGGTAAACCATATATGCTCAAACAAGTGGTTGATGAAGCACTTGTACTAGGTGGGAAGAGTATTGAAGCCGTACTTGTTGTAAAAAGAAACAATGAACCTATAGAATGGGTAGAGGGTAGAGACCATAACTACAATGAATTGATCACATCTCAGCATGCAGAGTGTCCTTTTGAAATTATGGACTCAGAAGACCCGCTTTTCCTACTTTATACTTCTGGAAGTACAGGTAAACCAAAAGGGGTTCAACACGCAACTGCAGGGTACATTCTTTGGGCGCAGATGACTATGGAATGGGTATTTGACGTAAAAGGTGACGATGTATTCTGGTGTACAGCAGATGTGGGTTGGATCACGGGACATACGTATATTGTGTATGGACCACTTGCAGCAGGTACAACAACACTGATGTTTGAAGGTATACCAACATACCCGGATGCCGGACGTGCGTGGAAGATGGTTCAAGACCATAAGATCACTCAGTTTTACACTGCACCTACAGCCATTCGGGTACTTCATAAAATGGGTGAAGATGAGCCTAAAAAATATGATCTTAGCTCACTGAAAGTACTTGGAACAGTAGGTGAACCTATAGATCCTCCGGCATGGAAATGGTACTATGACACAGTGGGTAACTCTAATTGTGCCATAGTTGATACATGGTGGCAGACAGAGACAGGAGGACATATGATCTCTCCACTTCCCGGTGCAACACCGATTAAACCGGGATGTGCAACATTACCTTTACCTGGTATTATGACTGAGATCCTCTCTTCTGAAGGAAAACCAAAAGAGGTAGGTGACCCAGGTTTACTTTGTATAACAAAACCTTGGCCAGCAATGATAAGAAATATTTGGGGAGATCCAGAACGTTATAAAAAAGCATATTTTGGTGATGTATCTAAAGATGGTAAGCCTGTTTATTTCTCTGGAGATGGGGCTGTAGAAGATGAAGATGGTTATATTACTATTGTTGGTCGTGTAGATGATGTGATCAATGTTTCGGGTCACCGTATGGGAACAGCCGAGATAGAAGCAGCAGTGAAGAAAGATGCACATGTGGCCGAAGTCGCTGTTGTAGCGCGTCCACATGAGATTAAAGGGGAGTCTATCTACATTTATATTGTACTGAAAAATGGACATATAAATGTAGATATTAAAAACCACATTAATGCTTTACTTTCTACGGAGATCGGGAACATTGCAAAGGCTGATCATATCATTGAAGTACCGGGACTTCCCAAAACACGTTCAGGTAAGATCATGAGAAGAATTTTACGTTCTATCGCTAAACATGAAGAGATCACACAAGATATATCAACACTTGAAGATCCGTCTATTGTTGAACAGATCATTACTAAAGCAAGAGAAGCTTAGGCTTTTCTTCCTCCTGTCTACATCAGCGTTTTTATCTTTTTTAAATCGTCAAACACATCTTTCTTTGCAGAAGGGTTTCTAAGTAAATAGTTTGGGTGATAGGTAGGTATGACCGTATAGGTATCTTGTTTATGCAAGGTACCACGTACTTTACTTATCTCACTGTCATCACCCGTGAGACAATGGTACGCTGTTTCACCCAGTGCCACGATGATCTTAGGTTTGATGAGTTCTATTTGCTTAAGGAGGTAAGGGTGACAGGTATGTGCATGTATAGGAGAAGGTGTTTGTGTATCTATCGCACGACACTTAAGTACATTGGTAATATAAACATCTGCTCTGCTCACTTCCAAAACATTCTCTATCATCTTGCTAAGAAGGTCGCCTGAACGTCCGGTAAATACTTTACCTGAACTGTCATCACTGTTACTTGGTGCATCTCCTACAAACATTAAGTCTGCATTCATAGCACCTTCACCAAATACTACCTTTTCTCTACTTTTACTCAGCGAACAAAGGTGACATTCCAAAGCTTGTTTGTGTAAGGATTCAAGTGTATTTGGAAGTGTGAAGTCAGGTTCTTCTTCCTGATAAGGTGTGACAGAAGTATACTTGTAGCCCAGCTGTTTAAGCTGGTAAAGTTGTTTCAGTAAAAGTGCATTTCGAAGGTTTTTCATAGAAGTATTATAGCTTAAGGGCACTTCTAATAACCCTAGTTACGCATAACCTTTAAGGACATGCTCCTGTTTGTATATAATCAAGAGCTGTTTGAAGCATAGTCTCGTTCACATCACCCATAAGGTGCGTCAGGTCATCTTCTGCCGGACAGGTAACAGGTATACCATCAAAACTTGTCGTTTCATTTGCATTGTTTCTTACCATGAAATTGATAAGAAAATAATAGTTGTTATCATAAGTACGTCCGCTCATGCCTACAGGTTTCCCATGTGTACTGTCTCCAATGGTAATGACATTGGATGTACCCAGATAGGGGATAAGTGAAGAGATAATGGCTTCACTCGCAGAAGCAGAACTTTTTGTCACAAGAAAGAAAACACGTTGCATATTGAGTTCATTACCATCTTGCATATCTAGATCTTCAAAACTGTAGGTACTGTTGTTCTGTTGATAATTGGCATTCCAGTCAAGATAAAGTTGTCTTTCTCCCGGATATGCATTACTTATATTGTCGATAAGAGCAGAGGTAGTTGCCACAGAACCACCACCGTTATAGCGTAAGTCTATGACGAGTTCATCTATATTTTCTGTTTTAAAGGTTGTGAATATTTTTTCAAACTCAGCAACTGAACTTTCTGTAAAAGAATCATAACGAAGGTATCCTATTTTTTTAGAATCTTGTAGGATGATATTTCCCAACGAGACTTTAAAGAGATAATCTTTAGAAGTAAGAGATACTTCTAGTTCGTCTGAGCCTCTTAAGACAGTAAAGGTAGTTTGTATATTAACATTTTGGCTGGCTGCACTGATGAGTATAGGGGTGGCTGAGACACCATTGACCTCCAAGATCTTATCTCCCCGAAAAAGTTTTCCATAAGCGGGAGAATCAATACGGACAAGGTACAAGGTAAAACTTGTACTTTCATAACCAAATCCAAACCCAACGGTTTGCTGATTGGCAAAATCTTCATACTCTTGCGCAGTCATGGTGAAACTCCATAGATCAGGTGGACTGACTCTTAGTTCGTTTATCATAACTTGAGGTGTTGTAAATGCCTCATAGTCTACATTTGATGCTACTTGATCATACCAGAGATACTCTGTTAAAAATAAAGTGTGTAAAAATTCTTTTTCATTTAAAGTAAATGTTTCATCAATACCATCGATAGCATCAGTGTTCGAACTACCTGAACCACATGAATTTAAAAGTAGTAATGAGAGTGAAAGGATGAGAGGTAGGAGAATTTTATTTTTCATATAAGCGTTCCTAGTTATAAAAAGCCATCGAGTTTTAGGATTTCTTTTGATTTATACCTATGAAGACATAAAGCAATGCACCTAAAGCATAGAGAAAGAATACAACTAAAAGCCAAATGAGTTTGTTTATACCATCTTTAAAGTCACTTTTGAGTATATCAATTAATGCCCATCCCCAAAAAATAAACGAACCAATCATTACTACCATACTTAAAATACCCATACTACTTGCTGTATCTATCAATACACATCCTTTTTATTTATATTTTAAATTTTATCATAGTTATTAGATATTCTTCATTTATGAAATATAGGACATATTCCTTTAAAATCTTTTTAGACAGCTTCTCTTCAGATATCTAACTACTTACTAAAAGGTATAAAAGCATAACCATCGTTTTGGAGAGATATGACTCTGGTTATGGAGTTTGGTACAAGTGTAATGAACGGATGAAGATCCTTATGTTCTATGCCAAATCTATCTACAGCGATCTGACAAGCTTCTATAGAGACATTTTCATGTCTAGAAACGATTTCTAATTTTTTGTGTATATTTTTCATTATCTTGTCATCAGCATCGACATTTAGTGAAACGATATCTGTACAACCAGAGTGTATGGTCAAAACTACATTATAGGGTGTATTATTGGAAACATACTCTTTGATACTTAGATCTATAAGCCATAGCCTAGAGGCTACGAACTTTTTATTGGCACTTGAACAGTCAAATACTACATTTTGCGTCTTCACTTCTTTTTCTATAACAGGAACTACCTCAATCTGAGATATCTGTGCCGAACTAAATACTGGCAATAAGGCTGCTAAAGCCATTGTTTTTAATTTCATTGTTACCCTTTTAATGAATGTTTACTAGTTTTTCTTTTATTCAATGAAACTAGAACAGCTTAGCGTAGTAGGCTTTTCTAAAGAGGAATACCTATATGGATACCCACTGTATAATGTTCAGCTTCACTTGTCTTGGAGTATCCAATGACCGGACCAATATGGAACGATTCTGAAACATCAAAACTATAGGCCGCTTCATAGTGCATTGCGAAATGAGATTCCCATGAACCTTCATGTTTTTCCCATTCATAACCTGGAGATATTGCAAGTGTAAGATCCTCCACAGGGTGGTATGCCAGTGTCACCATAGCGCCATAATGTGTTTCATCAGTCCTTATTATCTCTGCACCAAATCCTGCAGAAAAGTACTTCATGAAACCTTCATCACCTAAACTTCTCAAAAGATGCAAATGCAGATTGACACCTTCTTTATCTTCTGTTTTAAGGTTTGCATACCCTGCAGAGATACCAAGTTCCCACTCATGTCCTTCATGACCATGATGATCTTCTTCACTCAATGCAGCGGTACTAAGCCCAGCTATACCTATACTGACTACTGCCAATACCCTAATTAATATGTTAATTTTTTTATACATATTTTCCTCTTTTCTTTTAAAACCTATTTGAAGTTTTATCTTTACTTTATGAGGTGAATTATAGTCTACTTCTACTTATATTTACTATAAGTCAAAGATATGGGTTATGAGAGATGCCCCATATAAAATAAATTAGCCCAACATCCCTGCTAAATATCCACTGGCAAACGACCACTGTAAGTTATAACCACCACAAGGACCGTCTAAATTCATCACTTCACCACAAAAATAAAGTCCGTATAACTTTTTACTCTGCATAGTGTAAGGGTCTATCTCTTTAAGATGTATGCCACCACGGGTGATCATCGCCATTTTGAAGCCATCGTGTCCGTTTATAGTAAGCGGTGTCCATACTAAGAGTTTGATGAGTCTGTCTCTTGACACACCCACTTGTTTACCCAAAGTGAGGGTAGGGTCAACTTCTGCCAATTTACAAAGTTCCAGGCTAACAGATTCAGGAAGGAGCGTTTGTAGTAACTCTCCTGTATTACGATGTGGATCTTTTGTTTGTTCTTTCTTAAAGTGCTCACGTATCTGCTCTTCATTCAATCCTTTAGTGAGATTTACCAGCACAGGCACTTCATCAAATTTAGATAAAAGAGGAGTGATCTCTCGTGAGAAATCCAATACCACCGGTCCGCGTATACCACCTTTTGTAAAGATAAGATCTCCCTTGGCAGTAAGTTTTTTATATTTTTTCATATCAACGTGCATAGCGACCTTTGCAATGGTGTCTGCTCTACAGTTTTCTACCCAAGTTTCTTTTACTTTAAGTGGCATCATGGCAGGGTAAAGGTCAGTCACTTTATGTCCTACCGATGCTGCCATAGGGTAACCATCACCTTCCGCACCAAGGACTGGGTAACCCATCCCTCCAGATGCTATGACCACTGCATCTCCATGAAAAGTATCAGTTTGTGTATGTACACCGCTTACTTTAACACCATCATGTTCTAATGTTACTACTTTTTGAGAACAGAGTACTTTGACTCCTAAGTGCTGCATTTCGTGATCCATCGCATTAATGATGGTAGAGGAGCTGTGTGTCACAGGAAAAACACGGTAGCCGTCAGGCGCATGACTCTCCACCCCGATCTCTTTAAAAAATGTCATGAGTGCTTTATGATCCAAGGCCTCAAGAGCAGGGGTCATAAAACGTCCGTCACGACCAAAACGTGCCATAAAATCTTCATTTGAAAGTGTATTGGTAAGGTTACAACGTCCCCCACCCGTGGCCTTAAGTTTCGCACCTATTTTGGAAAGTTTTTCCAATAGCAGTACAGACTTACCCTCACGTGCTGCCGTGATAGCAGACATCATCCCCGCTGCACCTGAACCTATGACGATGAGATTATACTTTTTAAGCATAGTTTTCCTTTGTGTAATCATAGCAAAAAATTTTAAGTTGAAAAGCTGAGGAGTTAATACTGCGTTAACACTGACTGGCTATTATAACAGTAATCCTTCCTAGTTTCAAAACAATGTTGTCTCCCAAACGTAATTAACATGTTTTTTCCCTTTTATAAAACTGGGAAGGATATTTCCCCCCAAAATCTATCATTCTAAACTTCTGTGTTAAAATAGTGTCACTGAAACCTAAAGGTACGCAATGATATTTACGCATCATACTATGCAAGAGATATTCCCCATACTTCAAAATAAACTTAAAACAGAGTCATCTCTTACCTTTAGTGTACTTGACCCTGATTTGGGAAGTGGATATGCAGGTCATGAAATAGTGGTAGAAGACAAAACCTATATACATAGAGGGTACAAAGCATGGACCGATCTTGCTGAGTTACTATTGTGTCAGATGCTTACACCTAAAGAGGGGGAGTACCCACTTGTTACATTGAGGTTTGAGAAACTGGAAACACAAAGCTCTTTCCATCTCGATACGGAAAGTCCTAAGGAAGAAAAGTATGGGGTAGGCTCACACTTTTCATCGATACATAAAATGGAAGAACCGGCTTTTCTCTACTACTATACACAGGCGCTTAACAATGTCAAACTGTCTGAACGAACCCGTGTTTTAAATCTTGGTATTAATACCGGTGATGAATTTTCAGTTATAAAAAACTCTTTACATACAAATAAATATGAAAATATGGAGTTTATAGGTATAGACCATTCAAAATCAGCTATAGCCTACGCCAAAATGGTATTTCAAGAAGGTAATGTAACTCTCTATGCCCACGACATTAATGCTTTGGAAGATTTAGATCTAGGAAAATTTGACTTGCTTATCAGTATAGGAACACTGCAAAGTCCCAGTATCAATTTTAAACCTTTTTTTATGTCATTAGTGCAAAATTATCTGAAAAAAGATGCAGCTATTATCCTGGGATTTCCAAACTCAAGATGGATAGGGGGTGAGATGATCTATGGAGCTAAAGCACCTAACTATGCCATGTCTGAGATGTCTTTACTCTATAACGATGTCATATTTTGTAAAAAGTATCTGCAACAACATAAGTACAGGGTAACACTTACAGGGAAACAATACATATTTTTAACGGCAACCAAGATACTTTAAGTTCCTTAAGTCATAATATTTTAAAATAAAAAATTATAATATGGATGAATCATGAAAATCAATACATTGCTTCTTGCAACACTACTAAGTACTTCTATGTCACTTGCATCTGACACTAATCCTAGCACTGTTTCAGAGATGACAGTTAAACAAGAGGGTATCAAATATATCAAAATGTTAGGCGGAGCACTTAAAGAAGAACTGCAGATACATATGAAAGCAGACAAGACAGGTCTTGGAGCTATGGGCTTCTGTACGGCACAGGCAGAGAGTATTACCAAAGAGGTTAACAGTAAGTTTCCTGAATATGCTTTGGTAAGACGTACTGCACTTAAAGCCAGAAACCAAGCAAACGCTGCAGATGATTTAGATAAGAAGATCATGAAAGAATATGAAGCGAGTATCGTTGCAAAAACATTTTTACCTGCTGATATCAAAGTAGTACAAGATGGAGAAACAACAAGAATCTATAAACCATTGGTTACAAAAGGTGTATGCTTAAAATGTCATGGTATGGATATAAGTACAGAGATTCAAGAAGTGATCAAAACACACTACCCAAAAGATCAGGCTCATGGATTTGAATTGGGTTCACTTAGAGGGATGATCGTAGCTGAGATCAAAAAACATCCCTAATAGGAGAAAAAGAGTTTATCTTTTTCCTCCACCGCCTCCGCCACCTCTCATGCCACCGCCACTTTTGTTTCCACCGCCACCGCTTCTCATGCCGCTTCCACTTTTGTTACCGCCGCCTTGGCCACCGCCAGACATATTTCCTTGACCCTGACCACTTCTCTGACCTTGGCCATCACCAGACATACTTCCTTGACCATTTCCTTGGCCCTGTCCACTACCGTTACTACCTTTATACTGATTTTGTTTTTGATATTTATGTTGTTTCTTATATTGGTGCTTATATTGCTTTTTCCCACCACCACCATTACCGTTTGCTGCATATACTGAGGGGGAAGCTAAAAGTGCTAGTGCACCTAATGTTAATAATGTTTTTTTCAATTTATATCCTTTATGATTGTTAGGTATTATAAAATAGAAGTGTGAAGTCACCATGAAGTGAGGGCGAAAATACTGTGCAGTCGTGAGGAGAATTTTATATTCTCCTACACTTTTAGAATCTTAGTTTGGGAGTTCTATTAGGTAAATGAAGATATACTTGAAAAATTATATCTAAGATAGTTGAATAATGGGAGTCAATTTTATGGAAGATAAACAAGCCTTATTGAGTCGTGTCACACCTGTAGCAGTCTTAAAAGCAATCACACCTGAATCAAAAAATGCAATCAGTGGCAATTGTCTTGGCAATGAAGTCATTGGTATTTGGAATTTCCCCTTTCGTATGGGAAGAGAGTCTCGTGTAGAGCATGTAGATGGAGGAATGGTACATTCTGAAAGAGTTAAAATAAACCCTGGTAAACCCAATAACGATATTTATCTTATCGATAATAGGCAGTATTTAGAAATATCCAGACAACATATTAAAATTGAAAAAGTCGATTCTGGATATTTGCTAGTTGATAGAGGAAGTGCCTTAGGAACTATAGTTAATAACCAAAAAATAGGTAGCGAAGATACGGGTGGTAGCTTTGAACTAAAGGATGGAAATATAATCAAAATAGGGTCTGAAAATTCTCCCTATGAATTTATGTTTATTACTTTTGACTAACTCCAAACTACTTTATGAGAGCAAGTAATATCATCTTTTTTCCTTAAGCTGTTTGTCATGATATCTGGAAAACAGTAAAAGTGCTACTATCCCGCCTATGAGTGCAGGAACAACTTCTAGAAACCAGATAAATTGGTCTTTAGGATTGATGGCTGACCAAACAAGCACAACAAAAAACAGAGCGAACCATAGATACTTCATCATTTTACTGCCGTCATTAAAAAGACTGTAAATTTAGCATGTGGTTTGTTAATGGTACTGGCTAAAGAGAAACTCACATCTTTAAACCCAGCTTCATTTGCATACTGAGCAAGCTTTTTACGATCAAAACCATAATGGAATACACCTGTATTATCACTATGGAAGCTTCCGTCTTCGCTATCGAGATCAGCTAACGCTATAAATCCATCTTCATCAAGCATAGTATAGAGTTTAGACAGAAGAAGAGGGATGTCTTCTAAATGGTGGATTGTCATTGAAGATATCACACCATCAAACTTTCTATCGAGTGTATCTGTACTTAAGTCTTTTTCTATGACTTCCGTCTCACAAGAGAATTCATCACATTTATTTTCAAACTCTAGAAGCATAGAAGGGGAGTTATCTACAGCAATAATCTTGCTTATATAGGGTGCAACAAAATAGCTCAAAAGACCTGTACCTGCACCAAAATCCATAAGTTCCATAGACTTATTTAACTTTATATTTTTTACTATTAAGTCAGCTATGCCTTTGGCATTTTGTACACGTTTTGAGTTCATATCCCATGATTTTGACTTGTTTGCAAACAGATCTTCTTTCTTATGCATTGTTTCTCCATATTTTTTAATTTTAAAATAATTATCAATATTAATATTATTTAGTATCTCCCTAAAATAGGGACGTTTGTTTCTCTAGCTTAATATTTTCCCAAAAGAAATCAACATGTTTTTCAAACATGGAAACTACGGAAGAGGTCGATTTTTTATCTAATTTTAGCAAAGTAACCTGCATCTGATAGAAAAAGAGTGGAGAAAAGAACTCATTGGCAAGCAATAGAGGGTCTGAGGACTTGATCATCTCATCCTGCATCATCCCAAAGAAGAGTCCAGAGAGCTTTTTGACGTTCTGCTGGTAAAAATGATCGTTATAGATCTCTCTTATGGCTTCATTCCTATAGATCTCCTGCATCAAAAGCTTAAAAAGGGCTTCATTTTCCTTGTCAAAGCCTATAAGCTTAAATGTAGTACCAATGGACATCAACAGAGCCTTTCCCTGTTTATGGAGCCCCTGTGCCTCTTTATCGTTAAATAAAGTCACTATGGCAGAAGAGGTGAGATTACTTATCAGTGTCTCAAGTATCTCATCTTTGTTTTTAAAGTGATTATAAAGTGCACTTTGTTTGATTCCTATAGAGCCAGAGATGTCTCTGACCGTGGTTGCCTTATAACCTTTACTCGAAAAGAGTTTTAGGGCATGTTTTAGTATTTTGTCTTTTGTCTTACTTCCTTTTGAAGGGGGGAAAGTAACGCTCTGATCGTTCATAGTAGATCCTTTGATGATATTATAGTGAACAAGTGTTCTTTTGTCAATAGCATAATAATATAATATATGAACAAGTGTTCTTTTATTTTGGTATCGTTAAAATATATAATGAACATTTGTTCATACGATTACTTAGAGAGCACGTCATATAGGGGGATAAGTTGAATTATAAAAATATGTTTTTATAGAAAAATCATAAATAGGTTAGTAAAGTAGTAATTTAGATGTAAGTTTTTGATTTAAAGCCTTAAAACTTTTTTATGCTATAAATATTAAGAGAGGGTTAATCTTTTCGTAGAGAAAAAACAGAAGTGACAAAGCGTTATTCGACTGTTTTATTTACAGAGCTCATATTTAATCATTGGCAGTAACTCTTTTTCAATGAGATCGTAGGTCTTTTCATACTCTAAAATGGCTTTTCCGCTTGGGTCATCAAAACCTACATGTATGGTTTTAACTGCTTTTGGAAACATAGGGCAAGTCTCTTTAGCATGATCACATACTGTGATAACAAGGTCAAATGCTGTGTTTAATACAGATTCTATCACTTTAGAGTGATAGACTGCTCTCCATTCCCCTTTTGACTCCAAAAGTGCCTGAGCGTGAGGGTTAACCTTGCCACTGGCTTTTACACCGGAACTTTGTGCTTCAAGGCAATCACCAAGCTTTGCATTGAGCATCGCTTCAGCCATAATGGAACGGCAGCTGTTTCCTGTACATAAGATCAGTACTTGTTTCTTTTGATTCATATTACCCCACCAAGTAAATACCCAAATTTTTGATGCTGTGATTTCGTTCATAATCAAGGCAGATTTTTGAAGGACTCGCCTTAGCAAATTCAAGAAAATCTAACGCAGAGTATGGGCGAAAGCACTGCACCCTTCGGGAAGAACGAGAGAAGGCAATATGTAAGCAAAAAAATCTTTGAATTAACCAGTTAGTCCTACAGCTTTTTTCACTCACCTCTTACCCCCTCTCGTTCTTTCAAAAGTTTGGGTATTTACTTGGTGGGGTAATAGTGTACATTCTCCTGTCTGTGAGAGTTTTTTGAGCGGAGGAAGTGTTATTTCCAGATGGCGTATCTCTTCGAGTGCTTCGGTTCTAAATCTATCAAGCGGTGAGCGAATAGAATAATACGCCCAGGTTCCTCGTCTTTCAACAC
>JAUVCL010000019.1 GCA_030595845.1 Campylobacterota bacterium | reverse complement strand
AGAATAATCTATGCTTACCCTATTTTTAAAATAATCATCTTCAAAATATTTAGCCCTATCTGTTATCAAATCAACAAACAGCGTATCATCATGCTCTATGAGCAAATCAAGCTTGGGAAGCGTAGCCGACATAATGATTATTTTGATATTCAGAGCCTTAGCATAGATAGAGAGAAATTTGGTCATATACGACCATAAGTTGTTATCATAACTCTGTATCTCATCTAAAATAATAACCGAATTTGCCAACTGCCACAGAGGAAAATTATCCTCTTTTGAAGTGCCAAACAAAATATTAAAAAAGGCAATATGCGTTGAGATAATCAACTCATTGTGAAAAAATAACCTATTCATATAAGATTTCTGATACTTGCTCTCTTCTTTCTCTTGTTCAGTATCACTCTTCTCTTTTATCGGTGTAATAGAGTTGATAACCTCAACATCCAAATCATTACCAAATATCCCCTCAAATACGCCCCTTGTCTGCTCAACCAAAGTGTTAAAAGGGAAGATATAAAAAATCTTATCTGTCTCTGACTTCTCTTTTAGCAGAGTCATCGCCAAATTGATAGAAGTGAGTGTTTTACCACTACCTGTGGGAGCTTCCAAATAAAAAACATGATTCTCAAGATTGTTTAAAAGATTTTTTTCTGCTTCTAAAAACATCTGTGAACGCAAGATATTTATCCCCTCCACCTCATTAGCTCGAATTGCTTTTATAATCTTGTCATTTTCAAAAAGTTCTATAAGCTTCTGCTTTTTCTCTTCACTTATTAGCCCAAAATCTGTTGTTGGTAAATCATCCATATATTCAGTGGTTGCGTAATAATCACTTGATACAAGTAGAGAGAAAAGAAGCTTATTTAAGATGTAAAATTCAAAATGGGGAATTTTAAATTTTTTGAGATGTTTAAACGATAACTCCTCTTCACGATAATCTTCAAAAGCAGAGAGTCGTCCATGATGTTTGGCAATATGATAAGAGAAACCATAAAGTATAAACTTTAACTTCTCACGTTTGGGTCGCGTCTCAACTTTGGCAATAATCTCTTTATAATATTTCAGATATTCAAAAGAAGAACCATAAGAGTGGTCAGAACTTCCCGTTGAACCTTTATACTCCTCAAACGCATCATTATCCATTTTATGGGCTTGAAAATAAGGATTGGTTTTACCCAAGTCATGCAGATAAACAGCAGATACAAACATCTCTTTTATCAGCTCACTATGCGTCTCATCAAGAGATAAAATCAGATTATCTATCACAACATCAAGCTTTTTATCTGCGATAATTTGCTCTAAATACTTAAGCGTCAAATCAGAATGCTCTTGCAGAGTCTCCTTTGGTGTATGAGCCAAGAAACTTTCATCTACCCCAAAATCTTTTAAATCCAACATCTAAAAAAACGCATAATTTTTCTGCCGAAAAGAGTAACACACATCAGGCATCTCCTCTAACTCACAATTGGTAAAACACAAAGTCTCATACTCATAAAAATGAAACTCCTCTTGAAGTCTCATCGGCGATACCTCTTGAAAAATAAAAGGAAGCTCTCCCTCTCGCTCATAACCATTGATTTCAGATTTTCGGATAAACAGAGAGTCCATATAGTTCCCTTCATCTAAACACAACTCTTTTGAGAGTTCAATCTCTTGAACCTCATCAACAGTAGCAGGATGGTCATTCTTCCCAAGATAAGGAATAAATACACACTTTCCAGCCAAAAGATACTCTTTGAGCTTTATATACGCATCACTTCCATCATCAAGTATCATTATCTGCCACTTAGGCTTCTCCAACCACTGCTCACGAACAATTAAGTTTCCACCCATCTCTTTACTCGCATAACCCACAGAGTTGTTAAACACTTGCACTTTTTTAGAAAAATACCCATGAGGAGCAAGAGGAGTAATAGAAACTTTTAAATCTTTTAGCTTCTCATAAAATTCAGGAAACCCCTCATCTCTCTCTTGCTTCTCAGCTTTTTTTTTACCCTTATTAAACTCATCGACTCGTCTATTTTTAGCACTCAACTGATTGTACCCAGCAAGCCCAACAATCGCCCCCAAAAGTCCTAAAAGAGCAGGTTTATGAATGTTATTATAGGTCACATACAAATAACTGTTAACATCAGGCTTTTTAAACATGGCAGTCTTAGCACTTAGGTTAAAACTTATGGCTTTCATGACTAAATCTTCTCTTCTGTAAAGATATTAAACCTATCCAAAGTTGTTACCACATCTAATTTAAAAGGGTTATAATAAACCTCTACTTTCTCATACTTACCATTTATCAATTTCTCTAACTCTGTGAGGTCTATTGTTCTTTTTTCACTGTCACTATCAAACTTTATATAATCACTCAAATCAGGTAGATAAGTTTTATTATCAGCACACTCAACAAACAGAGCAAACTCATTTTCACATCCGAACTTTGAGTTGGTACTGTAAGCTGTAGCACTTACAATGGCTACACGTTTGAACTCTTCATAATCTTCTTTTATATATTTTGCGTTGTCTACTATTTCACTGTATTCGTTATATGAACTTGGGTTGATAGAAAATCCGTAGAAGTAGTGGGCTTCATCGACTGTTATTTTTGTTCCAAGGGTTGATTGCTTTGCCTCTTCTCCCTCATCATCTTTACTTTTTTTACTCTTCTCTTTTGCCCTAGAGTCAGCAAATGGAGATAAAATATCTTGAACTTCCGTCTCTGTATATTCAAACTTATTGAAGCCTTGCCCAAACTGAACAGCACCTGTAATCGAGATATTTTGTCCCTCTTCTGCAAAAGTAGCCCCAAAGTTTTTAACATCAGTACAATCAAAAAGATTTTTCAATACCTCTTTTGTTGAAGTTGTTTTTTTATCAATTGGTTCAAAAAGATTGGCATATCTTTCTCCTAATTGATTAGGAATCATGGAACTTTTACCATCTTTATTTTTTTCACTCTCTTTCCATGTTTTAATATAAAGAACATTTTTATTTTCATTGAGCCACATCTTCTTCATAGGGTACTTTAAAGCCTTATCACTTCCAAAAATAGTACCATCCGTTATAGATTTCGGTCTTCCTGTAAAATCTGCATTCCAGTTTGCCATTTTTGCTTTTATTCCGATTACACCATATATTCTGTTCATTATTTTTTCTCCTTTTTATTGTACATCAAATTATCAACTGTAAATCCAACCAAAAACATATCTTTATCACTATCACTTAATCTCTCTTCATCACTCTCAAAAGATTTAACAAGAGCTATAACTTTTCTATTCTTCTTAGACTCTCTATGAATAGCATGTTTATACTTTTCAAAATCAGAAGATAGAGATTTTTTTAACCTCTGCATATTTCGTGCTTTAAAATAGTGTTCAGCCAAAGCAAAAGTTTTATCTATAGAGTTACTCTGTCTCAACAAATAATATGCCCACTGTCCAGAGAGAAACATAAACTCATCTCGTTGCATATTTTCATAATTACCCTCTTCTGCCAATCGTTTTTCTAAAACACTTACTGTTTTTTCAATATTCATCTCTGCTCCTAATATTGCAAATTTTAAATTTAATGTATTTTTAGCTTTAAAAACTCTACCATTTCTCAAACTATCCAATACAAAAGCTGTTCCATATTTTTTAATTGTATTTTTAAAACTTTCATTTTGAAACTTTCTAAAATAGTTATTCATACTATATTTAGTAATAAACAAAAGTTTTTGTAACTCTTTAGATATAAAACTAGAAACTTTAAAATCATCTTTATAGTAGTTAAAAATCAACTGCTTGTTATAAAAGAGTTCATCTACTTTAGTTTCTAATTCATAAAGTTCTTTAATCTTATAGTCTTGAATCAAGTTTTTCTCTTTATCTCTTATTGTAAGATAATTCTTCACTTCAATAGGTTTAAAATATCTCTGAACATCATCTCGCTTTAAAGGGATAAACTCAAACTCTTTAATCTCTGCCTCATCATTTTTAGACTGTTTTTGCATAAAAAAATGCTCATCTAAGTATCTGTCTTGACTATAAGGCTGTATTTTTAACCAATCAAAAAACTTTTTAATTAAAAGGGCATCATCATTTATAATTAAAAATGGTGTTGATATTTTCCTTGTCTTATTTTCTAAAAAAGGTTTTTTACCATTTAAGCCCATATTTGCATTTGATAAACCATATAAAATTCCCGTAGAAATGATTTTTTTATTATAAATATTCTTATTAAAGATTTTTAAACCAAGAAAAAATCTACTTTCATTTTCATAAGAATTTAGTTCTTCTTCAAAAAAAACTTTTACATAGTTTTTTATCTCTAACTCTTGAGTTTTTTGAACTATTTCAGTAAAACACTTTTCCAATAATCTATATTTTCTAATAACATCTTTTTGTCTTGAAAATTTATTAATATCATTATGGTATATTTCTAAAACTTCTTTATCATTTTTATCTTTAAATTTTTTAAAACTTATTAAAGTCAAAAATAATTTATTCCTAATGTGTTGAAAATCTATTTTCTTGATTTCATCTGCTTTCATAAATAATGTTAAATAATTAATATTATGAATCACTTTTTTTGGAGCATCAAGTGCTTTGCGAACTTCTCCTGAACTGAGATAATCTCTAATAATAAACCAAGTATGTGCTTTTGAATCTTGTTGACCATCTATCGTAGCAAACAATTTCTCTTTTTTAACCGTTTTGGCTTCAAAGTATTGACACTTGCCCTCTTTATCTATTTTGACATAAAGACCATCTTTGAGTTCATACCTACCCAAGATGAGTTTATCTCCTGACTTTTGATACTCTTTTCTAAAAACTTCTAAAATATCATAAATCATCTCATCCCCTTACCCAAACAAAACCCACCCCCAAAACTATTCTTCTCCCCCAACCCACAAGCCAAAGCCACAAAAGCCAACTTCTGAGAAACCTCATCTTCGTTAGGAATGATTTTAAACTTATTACCGAAAAAACGTATCTTCTTAGCATTTTTAGTTATCTGTATGTTTTGAGGTACACGATTTTTGATCTCTAGCAGTTGTATAAAGTTTTGTACTCCCTTCAGTGTCTCACCATAAAAGTCATGGTACTTTTTTTCTAAATTGTCATGAAGCTGTTTTTGTAGTTTAAGAATGTCTCCATCTTTTTCCATAGTCCAATGGAAACCATTCTCTACCGTTACCACCACAGGAGTCACACTATAAAGCTCACTCACAAAAAACTGCTTCTGTACACGCTTAGTAGTTTCAACGATGAGCAAATTTGGATTGTCGATATTTTTACGAAGTTCAGAAGAGAGACTGTCTATCATCCGTTCATCAAGAGAACGGATACTAAATGTGTAGCTATTGCCTTTTTTATAGATCTTCGCTGCTTCTATAGGGAAAAGCCCTCCAAAGCAATAGTATTTAAAACCCTTTTTATCATGTAGTTTTTTAAGATCATCAACTTGTGCCATTGAGAAGCTGATGTATTTGGAAAGTATCTCAAAACTCTCTTTAAAAGGTATGTCCTTCTTCAAGTATACCGTGCATTTCAGTTCAAAATATTTCAAGTTTTCCCCTTCAGGTCATATTTCATACTGAAGTATATCAAGACTTTTTATTTTAAATCAAAAACATGTCAAATTGTCATACTCCCTCAATCTAAAACGGCAACAACCCAAACTTCCTAATAAAAGCTTCATCTATATCAATAAGCCCTTTTTCCTGAAGCATATCTAACACCTCTTTAGTACAGAAGGTATCACCAGGCCACTCTCTAGTAAAACCGTCTACTTTACTTTTATTGGTTGCATCAAGGGCTATAAATGGTTCAAGGACAACATCTCTGCTTGCATCGATGTTATTGACTACACGCCAGATAAGCATGTACGGGTCTTCTATATCGTTATTGATCGTATCTACGATGATCAGTACTTTGATGTGAGACTTTAGTACTTCCAGCTTTTTGATGAGCTTTTGTTGTGACTTCTTTTTGTCTACAGTGATGACACACACTGGATTTTTAGTATGGATCATGTATTGTTTAAGTGCTTTTACCCTTGGTTGTATCTCTTGTATCTTGGCTAATAATACTTCATCTGATAATGGATCTGACAACCCCTCTTCTACTTCCTCACCCGTAGCATCAACACCAAGTTTACCGCCCACAAACTGTTCTGATGATGAGTGATCCAGGTGATCGACTATACCTTTGGTAATAAAGACTCTTTCAGATGAAAGTCTGTCCAATATATGTGCTGCCAGTGCTTCACTCTCTTCAAGCTCTGGAGCATCTTCTCCTACAAAAAGTGCATGTTTTACAAAAGACATCTGTCCCACACCCCAAAATGCATGCATAAACTGCATCGCATGCCCTTTATAGAGTGTTTTCATCTTTGCCATAATAAGGTTATGGAACACACCGTTTTCAGGCATGTTATAGTCTATCAGATCTGGTGCCATAGGTTTTAACATAGGTAAGAAGATACGCTCAGTAGCCCAACCCATATATTTGTCTTCCAGTGGCGGTTTACCAACAACCGTTGCCTGAAATACAGGGTGTTTTTTCATAGTGATTGTTTCTACGTCCATCACAGGAAAAGGCTCTTTAAGCGTATAATAACCGGTATGGTCACCAAAAGGTCCTTCTATCTCCATAAGTTCAGGATCAACAAACCCTTCTATGACCACATCTACATCACGCGGTATATAAATATCATTCGTTATGGACTTCACAAGTTGGGCATTTTTATTGCGCACAAAACCGTAAAGCAGCATCTCAAACATACCATAAGGCATCGGAGCCTGTCCACACCAGATGTAAAGCGGATCACCACCGATAGCAACAGTAATCGGCATCTTCTTCCCTACTCTTTGATACTGATCAAAGAAGTGAGATGCATCTTTGTGTATCTGCCAGTGCATTCCAAGACGGTTTTTATCGTACTGTTGTAAACGATACATACCAAGGTTTTGCATCTCGCCATCAAGACTCTGGGTATACACTTGTCCCATAGTAATGAAAGCACCGCCATCTTCTTCCCATGTTTTTAGTATAGGTAAAATATCAAGATCAACCTCTTCTTTAGGAATGATGATCTCTTGACACTCTCCTCTGAAGTTCAAACGTTTTGGAAAAACATTTTTAAGTGAAAAGAGTTTGGGAACCATGGCAAGTTTGGCTTTTATCCCTTTAGGTGGTTTGAGTTTCAAAAGTTCATCTATCCCTTGCGCTACATCATCTGGATGTTTACCAAAGATTCTTTCAGTAAGTGCTTTGTTTGCAAAGATATTCATAAGTACAGGCATGTCGTATTCTATGCCTTTGGCTTTATTCACAGGTTTGGTAAAAAGTATAGGACGAGAATCATCTGTTTTCACTTCTACATACGCCACATGAGGGATCTCAAGTTCAACATCTAGAGGTTCATCTATGATCTTTAAATTACCATTGTCTTTGAGCCATTGTACTACGTCTTGCATGCTAAAACCTTTTACATTTTAATTGTGGAGATTATAACCTAAAGTCAGTTATGCTTACATTTTAAAATAGGGGCTATTTTTTAACATAAATTATAATTATTATTACTCAAATAAACAAAAAAAAGTGAATGTGTGAAATAAAGAAAATATACTCTCTTACTTTCATAAAATATGCTTATCTCAAGTCATTATATATACAATCCCAAATGATTATGTTATCATAAAAGAAAATGTCTAAGGTGCGATAAGTCTATGAAGTCATCGATGAAAATATTATTAAAAACTCTTCTTTTTCTTTTGATTTTTACCATTATTATCGGTTATCTCCTTGTACGCACCCCAACCGGAAATAAAATAGGCTATTTTCTAATAAGTGAGAAGATCAGTAAAAAAGCCAATATGGAAATTAAAGTACAATCATTGAACTTTAAAGAGTATCCTAAATTTTCAGGAAAGATACTGATTGAAGGTGAGTACAAACTTGGTATTCATGGGGTATTGAGCTTCTCTACACTTGATCTTGACTTTGCCATTAGCAGTGACTGTATAAAAAGTAATATTTGTACTATCAATGATGATGTCAATATTACAGGAAAGGTCTATGGTAAATTTAGAGACTTTAAGGTCACAGCATCTGGGAAAATACTTGATGGTAACATTACCTTAAGTGGTTTAAAAAAACGTCGTATCTTTCAAGATGTAGATCTTGTTTTATCTGACATCAACTCTACTAAATTCTTTACGGCCTTGGATGTAGAACCTTTATTCAATGGTAAATCAAATGCACATTTACATTTTGACACCCTTCACAGGAAAAACCTCAAAGGCCATTTGACCTATCAGGTAGTAGACAATAACTACTCTGGTCATGATATAAAAGTAATTCTGGATACAAAGGTAAAAATAGACAATAAGAAATATACCTTTGATATAGATATGACTCTGCCTTCTGCAAAGGTAGAGATCAGAGAAGGAGCATACGATCAGGAATTGAAGTATGGAACGGCTAAATATACACTCGACATTCAGGAGTTGGCAGATATCGAAGATCTCACCGAGGTAGATGCCGTCGGTCCTTTTTATGCAAGTGGAGATCTGATATTAGACAAAAAAATCAAATTGAGGGGTGTCTCTGAAAGTTTTGGCGGTAGATTGGATATTGCTTATGAAAAAAAGAAATTTCACTTTGATCTAAAAGATGTCCCTTTTAACACTATTATGCAAAGACTCAAACAAAATCCTCTTCTCGATGCCGATATGGTCGGCATCATTGATTATGATGTAGAAGAAAAAGAGATGCACACCAAAGTAGAATTAAACCATGTGCAGTTTTTACAAAAAGAGTTAAATGAGATTATCCAGGAAAAATTTGGACATAATCTACATCAGGAAATATTCCCAGATAGTAGTTTTGAAGCAAACTACAAAGATGATATTTTATCTTCAACACTTAAAATAGCAAATGATAACAATTATTTGATCTTTCGAAATACAGAGCTCGATGCCATAGAACGATCTATTGATACAACCATAGATTTTCAAATCCAGGGACATAATATCGCCGGCAAGCTTTATGCAAGAAATGATGGCTATGCACGGAATACTTTAGATTCTTATCTTACCTTTGACGGTTTGGTCGAAAAGCATTATAAACTCACACTTAACGGTCCACTGAGTAAAAAATGGACCAATATGTACTATGAACTAAGCGCTGCACGACTTCCAAGTCATCTTGTTACCATTGAAGATGATATCAATATCACAGGACATCTTTATGGACCTTATACACGTTTATATATAAGAGGGGAAGGTACAGCATTAAATGGTCATGTCAATTTTGACGGTCTCAAAGTATATAATGAGATTAAAGACCTTAACATCAAAATGATTGATATCCATGCAAACAAACTCTATACGCTCATGGGAGTTACTGACCTGCCTCATGGTACGGCAACGCTCGAAGCACATTTCAAATACCTGAACAAGAAAAATAAACAAGGTACACTCACCTACTCACTTCGAGATGCCAGCTATGAAACGCTCCCACTACACTTCTCTACAGACCTCAATATAGACAATGATATTTATAGCTTTACTGCAGATATCAATTTAAATGAAGTTCAAACCAAGATCACTAAAGGAACCTATGATGAGAGTAAAAAAAGTACACATGCTTTTTACACTCTCGATATACAAGACTTAGCTCAAGTCGAAGTACTTCTTGGGCAGAAGTATCATGGTCCTTTTTATGCCAGAGGTGAGATAGACTATAAAAATGATTTACAGATAAGAGGTCTTTCTAAAACCTTCGGGGGGATGACAGACTTTCTCTATAAAGATGAGATACTCTACATAGACTTTGAAGATGCATCATTCAAAGAGATCATGACCCTACTTGATTATCCAACTTATGTCGAAGCCAGTACAAACGGAAGTGTAAACTATGACTTACAAAAAGAACTTCTTCTAGTCAATACTAAACTCGATAATGCAAAATTCTTACCATCAGACATTGTTGAAAAAGCCTATAAAAAAGCGGGTATAAACCTCCTCTATGAGACCTTTGATGCCAGTGAATTAGCGGTAAAATACCAAAATGATATCCTCACAGGAAGTATCAAGCTTTCTAATCTGAAAAATCATATTTATTTAACGAATGCAACTATTAACACAAAACGAAAAAGTGTGAATGCTTATTTTGATATATACCTTCAAGGCAGAGTCTTGACAGGAAAGATCTATGGTTCGTTGGATAAACCAAAAATAAATCTCAACATGCAAAAGCTTATCGAACATGAAATGGACAAGCAAATAGACTCTATGGGAGGTCAAGCACCTAGAGAGATGATGGAAGGTATGCCTATGGGAGGTACAGCCAAAGATGTTGTAACTGGCACAGCAGGCTCTTTTATGGGCATATTCTTTTAGTCTTAAGTCTGTAACTCCTATTCATTAACACTCTAGTATGATAGAGAAGAAAAATATATAAGGTAAATGCTGCGTATGTCTACTTTTTTAAAATATTTTACCTTTGCCGTCATAGTGTTCTTCATCACTATTCTTTACCTTCTCTACACACCCTTAGGTAACAAAAATATTTATGACTATGCGAGTTATGCCTTAAGTAAAAAGTCCGGCTTATGGGTTGAAGTACAATCTTTGGATATACATCAATTTCCACAGATCATTGCAGAGATGAATATAGAAAGAAAAGCCAAACTCACACTTACCGGATTCATTGATGATACTTCACTCGATATGGACTACACACTTACAAGTGAATGTATTGCATCAGATATTTGTAAAATAGATGATGATATAGATATCTTTGGGCATGTGGAAGGACCATTCTCACGTCTTGCTATTAAGGGTAAAGGAAAAGCACTCGATGGCAATGTGCGATATAAGCTCTTGAAATCTACAGATAAAGCGGAAGATATCAATATCAGTTTGAAGGATGTCAATTCTAGTAAACTGCTCACACTCTTAGGTCAAGATACCCTCATTAAGGGGAAAGCCGATGTCTCTGTAAACTTTTCACTGATGGATAAGAACACAAAACATGGCTCCATTACGTATGATGTAAAAGACAATAACTTCTCAGGAATACCTCTTAATTTACATACAAAAATAGATATCATCAATATGAAACATACCTTTATCATTGACATCACCTCCCCTTACCTCAGTCTCAAACTATCAAAAGGGCACTACGATCAGGAGAAAAAGCTTGCTGATGCATTTTATATCCTTGATATTAAAGATCTTTCACATCTGGATACCTTGCTAGGCGCTAAATACTTAGGCAAATTCTATGCTATGGGAGAGATAAAGTATGATGAATATTTACGTATCTCCGGTCTCTCAAAATCATTTGGCGGGATGATCGACTATCTCTTTGAAAAAGATGGTTTACGCGTTCAACTTGAAGCTATTTCTTTCATGTATTTCATGTCACTTTTCCCCTACCCACCAATGTTGACAGCGGATGCTACAGGAGAGATTTATTATAATTTCATACAAGAAACTTTGGTAGTCAACACCAAACTTGAAAATGCAAAAGTGGTACATACCAAATTAATAGATGTCATTCGTAAAAAATCCGGTGTTGATCTGAGGAGAGAAACCTTTGATAACAGTATTTTAGATGCCTCTTACCATAATGGTCTGCTTTTGGGAGATATTAAATTTTCGAACAAAAAAAGTCATCTTTTTTTAAAAAGTATTCTTATGGATACGAACCAAAACACCATTAATGCATACTTTGACGTCCATATGCAAAGACAAGCCTTTTCAGGTAAAGTCTATGGCTCTATTGATGATCCTAAAGTAAACCTCGATATGCAGAAACTCATCAGGTACCAAATGAATAAACAACTAGACAAAATGTTGGGAAAAAAGAACCGGAAGATAATGGAAAAGATCCCAATGGGTGGTGCAGCAAAAGAGATGGCTACAGGAATGGGTGCAAGTTTTATGGGGATCTTTTTTTAACCTATCTTCACAAACACACTCATATAAAACTCCCTAAAAAAGGGAGTATTAAAATGTCGCACAGTAAAGAAAGATCTTATATTAAAATATCGTACTCATCCAACAGAAAGGATTGAAGATAAAACAGCTTTTGAAACTATTTGGATCAAGAGGATCTGTTCCATTCACAACTTCAGCACCATCAGTTTGTTCATCTCCATCACTATCCGGATTAAGCGGATCTGTACCATAAGTATCTGTTTCATCTATATTAGAAAGACCATCACCATCACTATCATTATCTGGGTTGCTAGTCTCGGCATCCAGTTCATCTACAACACCATCACTGTCACTATCATCAATTGCTGATTCTATCGCATCAATAAAGCCATCACCATCTGTATCGGTAGTGCCTTCTAATCCATCATTTTTACCATCATCATCGGTATCTGCTTTAAGTGGATCTGTTCCATTAGTGATTTCATCACCATCATTGACACCGTCAGCATCACTATCAGGATCAAGTGGATCTGTTCCTTCTGCAATCTCTTCAAAATTTGAAAGACCATCATTGTCACTGTCATTATTCGGATTATTGTTCTCTGCATCAAGCTCATCTGATACACCATCACTGTCACTATCATCAATTGATGATTCTATCGCATCTATACGTCCATCACCATCTGTATCGGTAGTACTTTCCGTCCCATCATCTTTAGCATCTCCATCAGTATCTGGGTTATTTGGATCTGTACCATTTGTAGTTTCATCTGCATTCGAAACAGTATCACCATCCGTATCATTGTTTGGATTATCATTTTCTGCATCAAGCTCATCTGATACACCATCACTGTCACTATCATCAATTGCAGATTCTATCGCATCTATGTCACCATCGCCATCGGTATCTGTCAATCCTTCTTCCGCATCATCCTTACCATCATCATCAGTATCAGCTTTATACGGATCTGTACCATTTGCAACTTCATCTATATTTGAAATGCTATCACCATCAATATCAGTGTCTGATGCATCTGATATACCGTCACCATCTATATCATTAGGTTGACTATCAATATCCAAGGGATCACTTCCAGCTGTGGTTTCATCAATGTTGGAATAACCATCTCCATCACTATCATTATCAGGATTACTATTATTGGCATCAAGTTCATTCACTACACCATCATTATCACTGTCTAAAATAACGGAATCAAGAGCATCAATAAATTCATCTCCATCCACATTATTCGTACCTTCTACTCCGTCACTTTTTCCATCATCATCGGTATCTGCTTTAAGTGGATCCGTACCATTAATAATTTCAATACCATCATTGACACCATCGTCATCACTGTCAGGATCTAATGGATCTGTTCCATAAGTATTCGTTTCATCTACATTTGATAGTCCATCACCATCACTATCGTTACTTCCATCATTATTAGATGCATCCAGTTCATCAAAAACACCATCACTGTCACTGTCTATAATTGCTGATTCAATTGCATCTATAAGACCATCAGCATCTGTATCTGTTGTGCCTTCTTCTAGATCATTTTTACCATCTCCATCTGTATCTGACAGAAGAGGATTAGTCCTATTGATTATTTCATCACCATCATTTATCCCATCATTATCACTGTCAGGATCAAGTGGATCTGTTCCATAAATATTCGTTTCATCTGCATTTGAAAGACCATCTCCATCACTGTCATTACTTCCATCATTATTAGATGCATCCAGTTCATCAAAAACACCATCACTGTCACTGTCTTCAATTGCCGAATCAAGTGCATCAATTACACCATCTCCATCAGTATCCGTTAAACCTTCAAGACCGTCATTTTTCCCATCACCATCTGTATCTGGGTTAAGAGGATCTGTACCAATGATAAGTTCATCACCATCATAACTACCATCTCCGTCAGTATCTGGGTTGCGTGGATCTGTTCCATGGATATTATTTTCATCACTGTTTAAAAGACCATCACCATCAATATCATTGTCAAGCTCATTTGCTATCCCGTCTGCATCCATATCATTTGGGACAGAGGCGGGATTAAGAGGATCACTACCTACAGTTGTTTCATCAATATTCGAATATCCGTCACCATCACTGTCGTTACTTGGATTATTGTTCTCTGCATCAAGCTCATCAGATACGCCATCACTGTCACTGTCTGTGATCGCTGATTCCAGTGCATCTATCACACCATCACTATCAGTATCTGTTGTACCCTCTAACCCGTCATTTTTCCCATCACCATCTGTGTCTGGATTAAGCGGATCTGTACCATTTATTGATTCGTCTACATCACTTACATCATCATTATCATCATCTGTATCTAATATATCTGGTTTGGTGTCTCCATCTGTATCTGTTGGTGTACTATTTGGATCTAAAGGGTCTGAACCAACAGCTGTTTCATCCTCATTAGAAAAACCATCACCATCTGTGTCATTATCCGGGTCAAGCTCATCTGATATACCATCACCATCTTGATCTTTACTATCTGATTCAAGTGCATCGATCACACCATCATTATCTGTATCTACTGTACTTTCTTGTCCATCATCTTTTCCATCATTATCGGTATCTGGGTTCAATGGATCTGTACCATTTACTACTTCATCCACATCTGAAACAGTATCATTGTCATCATCCGTATCTGTATTATTTCCTATCCCGTCACTGTCAGCATCTATTGATTCATCTGAATCAAGTGGAAATATGTCCTCAGCATCATTAACACCATCTCCATCTGTATCTGGATTCAGTGGTTCAGTACCATTTACTATTTCACTTTCATCTGTCAAACCATCATTATCATCATCAAGATCTTCACAATTTATTACACTATCATTGTCTGAATCCAAATAGAGATCATAAATACCAAATTTATATGGATCAACATTTATACCATAGACTTCAAAAAAATCTATTTCATTTCCACATACAGTACTGCTTGGGGTTGACTTACTATTACAACCACTCATTGCCAACAATACAACTGTTGACATTACTATCCTCTTACCTAAAGCTATCTTTTTCATTATACATCTTCCTTGTCCAAAATTTTTATGTATGCATATAATTAAATTTTATTTTATAAAATCGAAGAAGTATAATAAATAAATGGTTTAATCTTAATTAAATAGATAGATTTTGTATAGTTTATATATTTAACTTCAAGTAAATATAAATATTATTTATTATTATATATAGTTATTCTATTTAAGTGATTTAATATGTCTAATGAGTTAAAAAAAAGTGATCATGTGTAGGAAGAGAAAAGATAGCCCAAAGGCTACATCTTTTCTGATAAAGGGTAGATAAATGTTATAGTCTTTCTGGCATCTCATCTTTAAAAGCGATCTCTTCTGCTTTGGCTAAAATGTCTAATGCACCATCGGTTATCATTGCCTCTGCAAGTTGTTCTCCCAAAGTATCACATGTACTCACTTTAGAAGTAAGTTCTTTATGCATAATGTGTGTTCCATCTGGATAGCCAAGCATTGCATTGACAGTAATATTTTCACCTTTTATGATGGCATTCACTGCCACGGGAGCAGAACAACCCGCACCTATTTTGGAAACAAAATCTCGTTCCAGCTTTGTACAGGTAAAAGAATTCTCATCATTTAAGGTCATTGCAATTTCGCGTACTTTATCATCACTACTAATGATCTCAATGCCCAAGGCAGCCTGTCCCATAGGAGGTATGAAAAAGTCTAACTTCTCAACAAAAGGTATGTCTTTAAGCAGATCGAGTCTATACAGTCCGATATATGCCAGTATGATCGCATCATACTGCCCTTCTTTGAGCTTTCGAAGCCTGGTATTCACATTACCTCTAAGTTCTTTTACTTTAAGGTCTGGACGCTTTTCAAGAAGTTGCATACGTCTACGTAAACTTGTCGTCCCCACAGTAGCACCTTTAGGAAGTGCATCCAAACTTTTATAGGTATGAGAAAGCAGTACATCACTCTGATCTTGACGGGTCGTAATGGCACAAAGTTCTAAGCCTTCAGGAATGTATGTTGGTACATCTTTGAGCGAATGTACAGCAAGATGCGCATTTCCAACAAGCATTTCATCTTCCAACTCTTTGGTAAAGTGCCCTTTACCACCAATAAGTGCCAAAGGCTTATCTAGTATCTTGTCACCTTTAGAAGTAATTTCGTTCAGTTCAACTCTGATCCTGGGAAAAGATGTTTCAATCCTCTCTTTAATGTGATATGCCTGCCAAAGTGCAAGATTACTTGCTCTTGTTGCGATAATTAATTTTTCCACGATGTACCCCTTTAGAACGCATATAGAGCAAAGCTCCATATACTACGCTAACACTGAGTTGTCTTCAGCAGACAGCTCAAACGACTAGTCATTTTTTGTTAGATTATTTATTTGATAAGTTTTTTATATCCATTACGCATTTTATCCCACTCACCATCAATATAGATCGTAGGTGTCCCTGAAACCATCATTTTCCCTGCAGCATCTGCATCTGCCTTTATTGCTTCTTTGACTGATTTTTCATTGACCTGTGCAGCGGTAACGCTGTAACCCGCATGCTTTTTAACTGCTGCAAGTATCTTTTTCATATCTTTTTCTTGTGGTGCGATCTTAAGTGAGTATATTTTTTTAACCACATCCATCTTACCCTCATGCTGTGCCACATGCATCACACGTGTTAACACATCTGAAACCGGATGTATACGAAGCAGTGGTAAATGATAATAATAGACTGCTATTTTTGTAGGGTTTTCTTTAGCTGCTTCAAAAATAGCGGGTACTACTTCTTGACAAAATGGACACTGAGGATCAGAGAATATCAATACTTTATGTTCTGCATCTTTGTTACCAAAAAGCAAGTGTGCATCATCATAATACGATGCAGGTACCGATGGTTTGATATTGTCACGATAGTCATTACCTGTCTTCAAATCTACAAGATGTCCAGTGATAAGACCATCTTTTATAAACATCATTTCAGGTGCATGGATATCTTTTTTCTGATACTCAAGATCCATAGTCGTTAACAAAATAGTCCATCCTGGTAACTTTTCATGTGTTTTCGATTCAATGACCGTTACACCTTTAACTTTTACCTGTGGATTTTTCACCACTGATTTTTTAATATATTTTAGTAATTGCTTAGTATCTGGTTGTGCATTAGCACTAAGAGCGACGGTCGCTGCTACTGTGCTCATCAATAATTTCGACATCAATGACATTATCTTCTCCTTGTTTTTTAAAATGTGTTGTTTGTTCTGGTGTTATTTTAACGATAAATTGTAAATACACTGTATAAATAAGTGCAATAAGCCCTAAGAAATCTGAGAATACCCCAGGAATCATAAGAAGGATCGCACCAATAAAATACGCCATACTTACATTTTGAAACCTTCTCATATCAAGTTTACCCTGTCTCATTGACTGCATATTTCCCATCATGGTCTGTGAAGACTTTTTAAAAAGCATCATACCCAACATAAAAGAAAATATAATCCATATGACTGACCATAAAAAACCGATCTCCTCTCCCGTTTTCAAAGAGAGATAAAGTTCGATGAGGAAAAAGGGTACCAGTAAAAATATCATATTAGAATCTTTCCGCCAATAAAGTCCCAATGGCATCAGCAGATACTTCTTCTTTTTCCATGCCATCTCTAGTGATGAATTCAACGACTCCGTCAGCCAACTTCTTACCGATGACTACCCCATGAGGCACACCAATGAGCTCATAGTCTTTCATCTTCGCACCAAATCTGTCTTTTCTTTCATCAAGTAACACATCTACACCTTGTGCTAACATCATTTCATAAAGTTTCTCACCCAATGCGACCTGTGCTTCATCTTTAATATTTGAAATAATAATTTGCAAATCAAAAGGTGCAGACTCTTTTGTCCAGATACAGCCTTTATCATCATGATTTTGCTCAATGATACCTGCTAGTAAACGACTCACACCTATACCATATGTTCCCATGACCATAGGCTGTGCTTTTCCATTTTCATCTAAGAAATTTGCTGCTAATGGTACAGAGTATTGGGTACCAAGCTGGAAAATATGCCCTGCTTCTATCCCTTTTGTATAACGAAGGTTTCCGCCACAACTTACACAAGCATCCCCTTCACATACGGAAGAGATATCTGCATATGTCATCTCTTTAGCCGCATAGTTATTGGGATCAACTGCTGCCCCTAAAGATTCTTCTATGACTACGATATCAAGTGACACTACACCATCACACTCTACCAGTTCATTGGCACCTATAGCATTACATGCTTTGACATTTTGAAGTTCAATCTCTTCTGGTAATACAAATCCTGCATAAGCACTCTTGCCTTCATCATATAAGGCTTTCATGACCACTGTTTTTACTTGTGTCTCTGCATTATACACTTTGGGCTGTGCTATAGCTGCTTCGATATTTGCACCGTACTCACAGTTATCACACACTACTATAGTATCTTCTCCTGAATCTGCAAGTACCATAAACTCTTTAGAACCGGATCCGCCAATGGCTCCTGAGTCTGCATCTACAACTCTAAAGTCCAATCCAAGACGTGTAAAGATCTTTTTATAAGTCTCTTCCATCTCTGCGAATTCTCTTTGCATATCTTCTGTAGAGGCATGAAAACTATAGGCATCTTTCATCAAAAATTCTCGTCCACGCATGAGTCCGAATCTTGGACGTATCTCATCACGGAACTTGAGGTTTATCTGATAGACATTTAAAGGCAGTTGTTTGTAACTTTTAACAGTTTGACGTACAAGGTTCACCATCATCTCTTCATGAGTCGGTCCCAAAATATAGTCATTGTTCTTACGGTCTTTAAAACGTAACAACTCTTTACCATACTTCTCTAAACGACCACTCTCTTTCCAAAGTGCTGCGGGCGTTACAAAAGAAAGACTTACTTCCTGACACCCTGCTTTATCTAACTCTTCTTTCACTACCGCACGTACTTTATCAAGTATCTTTTTACCCAAAGGCAAAAAGTTATAGAGTCCAGATCCGCCCACTGACTGTATAAATCCGCCTCTTATGAGGTAAATATGGCTTGCCAGTGTTGCATCATTGGGTGTCTCTTTGGTAGTAGGGATTAATAATCTTGAAAATCTCACGCGTTGTATCCTTTTGTATGGTGGTCATTTTTATACTGTTTCAAATCTATATTTTCAGTATCAATGTTAAACATTTTTTTCACAGCTTCTATACAGTTTGCATTTTTCTTTTGTGTGGACGAGTGTCTTAGGTTTTGTGTTGGGTCATGTAAAAAACGTTTAAACATCTGTTCTGCCATTTTACGCATATTGGCTTCTGCTTCGTCAGGTACAAAACCTTTTTTCAGGGCTCTTTTCATCTCAATATCTATGGCTTCTGAGACATGTTCCCTCATCTGTTTGATGACAGGTTCTATGGAGAGTGCTCTAATCCAAGTATAAAACTCTTCTTTATACTTATCTACTATCTCCCCCGCTTTTACTGCCTGTTCTTCACGTAAGGCATGATTGGTTTGAGAGATCGCACGCAGATCAT
>JAUVCL010000028.1 GCA_030595845.1 Campylobacterota bacterium | reverse complement strand
AACGCATTGACGAAACGTACTTACACGCAAAAAGATCTCTTGAGAACTCAGGAGATGATGAAGCAGAAGATCAGCAAACTTGACTTCCCTTATCCTCTTGATCAAGATGTCAAAACACTCAGAAGAGAGATGATCCAAATTCGTGACAGCTTTATCTGGGCAAAAGGTCTCTATGTCTGGGATGAGCCTGACAATATGCAGATCGAGGCAGATAAGCAAAGCAATACAATGATCCAACAACTGGAAGAGAGAGTCCGATCAGTTAAAACATCTCTCCACATCGAATCAGCTTACTTTGTACCGCGCCCACTGGGAATGGCCGCACTGAAGCGGCTGCACAAGCGAGGTGCAAAGGTTCAGATCATGACCAACTCTCTGGCCTCCAACGATGTTGTACCTGCCCATGCAGGTTATGCAGGGTATCGCAAAGAACTTCTTCAGGCAGGAGTAGAGCTCTATGAACTGCGACCTGATGCCGGTGCCAATAAGATCGTCAATGATCAATTGATCACCAACACCATCAACACAGGACTTCATACCAAAGCAATGGTATTCGATGGCAATGCAGTATTTGTCGGAAGCTTCAATCTCGACCCTCGTTCAGCTGCCATCAATACGGAAGGTGGTCTTTATATAGAGAGTCCGAAAATAGCCAAAAAAGTTATGGCATTTATGGCTAAAGGAATTAAACCTGAAAAGAGCTATAAAGTGATGTTGGACAGCAAAGGTGAACTTATCTGGGTCACTGAAGTTGACGGTCAAACAGTGATTTATCATAATGATCCTGAAGTGAGTGGCTGAAAACGGTTCAAGTCCGGGTTTATTGAGATTTTGCCTATTGAGCTTCAGCTTTAGCCAGAAGCAGTGGCTTTTTTCAAATACATAAAAAAGGTCTATTGTAAAATGAATCTTATTAAAAATCTTTTAATAATTATATTGTTCATACTAAACACAACTAATGTGGAGGCCTTAGAGAAAGAAGATATGCAAAAAAAAGAAAGTAGTTTGTATGATAATGGCATAGATGCTTATCAGCAGGGTAATTATAATCTCTCTATTGAATATTTTAAAAAGTCTTTGACAATCAGCAAAAAAATCTATGGAGATGAACATTTTGCAATATCTAAAAATTATCATGCACTAGGTATGCTTTATGGAGAAATAGGAGACTACCCTAAATCCCTAACATATTCTAAAAAATCTTTAATCATCATAGAGAAAACATTAGGAACAGAACATGCAGAAACAGCCAAGGTATATAATCAAATAGGTGTAATATATGAGACTATAGGAGATTATACCAATGCTTTACAGTTTCATCAAAAAGCTTTGAGTATCAGGGAAAAAGTATTAAGCAAAGAGCATATTGAGACAGCAGGAAGCTACAATAATCTAGGTTCTCTTCACCAGACTATAGGAGATTATTCTAAAGCTATGTATTATCATCAAATGGCTTTGTCCATCCGGAAAAAAGTGCTGGGTGATGAGCATCAAGAAACAGCCAGAAGCTATAGCAATATGGGTTGGATTTATGGAAGAATGCGAGATTATCCTAGCACTCTAAAGTTTTATCAAAAAGCTTTAAGTATCAGGAAAAAAGTATTAGGCGAAGAGCATCTTGATACAGCAGAAAGCTATAGTGATCTGGGTTGGATTTATAGAGTTATGGAGGATCACAATAAAGCTCTAACATTCAATAAAAAGTCTTTGCGTATCAAGGAAAAAATATTAGGAAACAGACATATTGATACAGCTCAAAGCTATAGTGATATAGGCACTCAGTACAAAATTATGGGGGACTATTCTAATGCTTTAAAACACTATCATAAAGCCTTAAAAATTAAAGAAAAAGTTCTTGGAAAAGAACATATTAAAACAGCAATGATATACAATAGACTAGGTTTATTTTATCAAGCTATGGAAGATAACTCTAAAGCATTAGAGTATCTTAAAAGAACTTTGGAGATTAGAGAAAAAATATTAGGCAAGGAGCATGACAGTACAGCCGAAAGCTATAATGACCTCGGTTCAATTTATCATCAAATCAAGGATTATCCTAAGGCAATCAACTACTATTGGAAAGCTTTATCAACTAAAGCAAAAGTTTTTGGAATGGGGCATACAAGTACGGGCGAAATATATTTAAAAATAGGTACTTTATTTCAGCTCTTTGGTGATAATACAAAAGCATTAAAGTACTATCAACAAGCTTTAGTCATCCATGAAAAAAACTATGGGAAAGAACACTCTTCTACAGCAACAAGTTACATATCAATGGGTAGTATTTATGAAGATAAAAAAAATTATAAAAAAGCATTAAAATATTATCATAAAGCTTTAAATATTTATAAAAATACATATGGAGAACAGCACTCCATAACTACGGTAGCCTATCTCTTTCTAAGTCTGCTTCATCAAAAGAAAAAAAACTACTCTCAAGCCCACCAATATGCAAACCTATTAGTTGATATCTTCCTACAAAATAGAGACAAGGTTTTTACTGTTTTAGATTCTCAACAAAAAGAGAAATACCTCAAAGCCAATACCCCCAAAATAGACCTGCTTCTGAATATCTCCACCCAATATCTCTCTCAACTCAAGAAAGAAAAGAAAATGAGTGTGCAAATTCAACAACTCATTAAATCTGTCACTAATGTCTGGCTCAATTACAAAGGTTCTATCTTTGACAGTGAAAATAATATTGCCATGCTTTATAACAGTACCAAAGATAAAAAACTAAAAACAAAAATAGATGAATTAGTTAGCTCCAAGCGATATCTTGCCAAACTCTACCAATCTCTTCCTAAACTAAAAGAGAGAAAAGTATGGAAAAAGAATATCATGAATACCGAAGAGAGAATAGCTAAGTTAAGCAATGAAATATCCTCTAAAACCAATAGCTTCAAAGAACAACAAGGATTACAAAGTATTACCTATAAAGATATTTCTTCCCATCTCAAAAAAGATGAACTCTATATCGACTATGCAAAAACAAAAAAATATTACTATCTCTTCAGTCTGGATTACAAGAAGAATATCACATTTGTCCAAATAAATAAAAACAGTACCAAAAGGATAGATAGTTTAATAGAAGCGTTCAGAAATGATGTAAATACCATTCTCAATGGCAAGGATCTAACTGATGCAAGACTCAAAGTACTTACAGAGAATTCTAAAGAAAAACTCTCCCAACTCTATACACTTGTCATCAAAAATCCATTGAGAGATATACTTAAAGACAAGACAGGTTTAATTATCTCTCCAGACGGAGCACTCCGTCTCCTCCCCTTTGAAACACTCTATGATAAAGAAAAAGAAAAATACTTTATAGAAGAAAAAGAGATACGCTATATCCCTAGTGGTAAAGAGTTGATAAGACTCTATAAGTATTCCAAAGACAAAGTATCAAAAATAACAAAGAGTGTAGTCATCTTTGCCAATCCAAATTTCAATAGTAAAATAGCTTCCGTATCAAAAGAACAAATAGACATTACACCTAATACTAACCGTTCATCTATCATCAAGTCACTCTTCAGGATGCGTTTTGCTCCCCTGCCCGGCACCAAAGCAGAAGCAGAAGCGATCAAAGCGACATTCAGTAAAAAGAGTATCTTAGAGTATCAAGACAACAAAGCCACAGAATCAACGTTGATGAAGATCAAACAACCAAATATCCTTCATATTGCTACCCATGGTTTCTTCATCAATGACAATACGATTCCTAACCCGATGCTCAAATCAGGTATTGCCCTTGCAGGAGCCAATGCTTCTGCTATCAAGGGAAAGAGTGATGGCATTGTTACTGCATTGAAACTTTCAGGGCTTGATCTCAAGGGAACGGATCTTGTGGTTCTTTCTGCTTGTCAGACTGGTGTAGTTGATATCAATTCTACTGATAGTGTTTCTGGACTAAGCAAAGCCTTTATCCAGGCAGGAGCTAAAGATATTGTGATGAGTCTTTGGTCTGTGGACGATGAGGCGACTAAAGATCTGATGACCTCTTTTTATCAGGAGATGAAAGAGAACAGGAACTATGCAGAATCACTGAAAGTAGCCAAACTCAAGATGATAGAAGAAGGAAGGCATCCTTTTTACTGGGGTGCTTTTGTGCTGAGCGGGTTGTAGAGACGAAAGTGTACAATGTGTATAATCTATAATAAGAGGTGAAAATTTGAAAGAATTATATAAAAGAGGCAGTCTAATTTTGATATTGCTAACTGCTGTAATGTTTTATGGTTGCACAAGTATGAAAAAGCTTTCAGCCAAAAAACTTAACGACACCGGCGTACACTATAAAAAAATAGGAGACTATCCTAAAGCACTAAGCCACTATCAACAAGCATTAACTATTTATATAAATATCCTAGGAGAAGAGCACCGCTATATCGCCACTAGTTACAATAATATTGCTACAATCTATCAAATAATGGGAGAGTATCCCAAGGCACTTAACTATTATCAAAAATCTTTAGTTATATATGAAAAAACCCAAGGAAAAGAACATATAGATACTGCACTGAGCTACAATAATATTGCTTCACTCTATAAAATAATGGGAGATTACCCTAAAGCCCTAAAGTACTTTCAAAAATCTTTAATCATCTATGAAAAAGTTCGGGGGAAAGAGCATACAGAAACAGCGTCAAACTATAGCAACATTGCTTCACTCTATCAAACAATGGGAGACTATCCCAAAGCCCTAGAGTATTTTCAAAAATCTTTATCTATAAGAGAAAAAGTATTAGGCGAAGAGCATACCGATACTGCACTAGATTACAATAATATCGGTTTACTCTATAGTACAATGGGTGATTACCCCAAGGCCATGGAGTATTACCAAAAGGCTTTAGTTATAAATGAAAAAGTATTAGGTGAAGGGCATATTGATACTGCCATAAATTACAATAACATCGGTTCACTCTATAAAACTATGGGAGATTACCCCAAAGCCCTTGGATATTACCAAAAATCTTTAAAGCTAAGAGAGAAAGTCCTAGGGAAAAAGCATACGGATACTGCCCTAGCCTACAATAACATCGGTTCACTCTATAGCACAATGGGTGATTACCCCAAGGCCATGGAGTATTACCAAAAGGCTTTAGCCATAAATGAAAAAGTCCTTGGTAAAGGGCATACTGCTACCGCCACAAGCTATAGCAGTATCGGTTCTCTTTATAGCACAATGGGTGATTACCCCAAAGCCCTTGGATATTACCAAAAATCTTTAGCCATAACAGAAAAAGTCCTAGGTAAAAAACATACTGCTACCGCTACAAGCTATAGCAACATCGGTTCTCTTTATGACACAATGGGTGATTACCCCAAAGCCCTGAACTACTTTCAAAAAGATTTAGCCATAAACGAAAAAGTCCTGGGGAAAAAACACACTGCTACTGCTACAGGCTATAGCAGTATCGGTTCTCTTTATAGCACAATGGGTGATTACCCCAAAGCCCTGAGCTATCTTCAAAAAGCTTTAGCCATAAATGAAAAAGTCCTGGGGAAAAAACATACTGCTACCGCTACAGGCTATAGCAACATCGGTTCTCTTTATGACACAATGGGTGATTACCCCAAAGCCCTGAACTACTTTCAAAAAGCTTTAGCTATAAACGAAAAAGTCCTGGGGAAAAAACACACTGCTACTGCTACAGGCTATAGCAACCTCGGTTCTCTTTATAGCACAATGGGTGATTACCCCAAAGCTCTGAACTACTTTCAAAAAGCTTTAGCTATAAAAGAAAAGGTCCTAGGAAAAGAACATACTGCTACTGCTACAGGCTACAATAACCTCGGTTCACTCTATAGCTCAATGGGTGATTACCCCAAAGCCCTTGGATATTACCAAAAATCTTTACTCATAAGAGAGAAAGTCATGGGAAAAGAGCATACAGATACTGCTCTGGCTTACAATAACCTCGGTTCCATCTATAGCGACATAGAAGATTACACCAAAGCCCTTGGATATTACCAAAAGTCTTTAGCCATAAGAGAAAAAATCCTGGGGAAAGAGCATCCGGATACTGCCCTGGGTTACAATAACCTCGGCTCTCTCTATAGCACAATGGGTGATTACCCCAAAGCTTATAAATACGCTAAAAAGTCATTTGACACCTTCCTCCTAAACAGAGATAAGAACTTTGCTATCCTTGACAGTAAACAGAAAAAACTTTACCTCAAACAAAATAGATGGAAAGTACCTTTGCTTCTCAGTACAGCTTATCTCTACACAAAGAGTGACCCGGTAAAAACTGAAACTCTAGCACGCTCTGGAGCCAATGCATGGCTCAACTACAAAGGATCTATCTTTGATAGTGAGAACGCTATCGCAATGCTCTATGGCTCCACCAAAGATAAAAAACTCAAAGCCAAGATAGATGATTTAATCGTCTCAAAACGCTACCTTGCCAAACTCTACCAATCTCTACCCAAACCCAAAGAGAGAGAAGCCTGGGGAAAGAGTATTAAAACAACTGAAGAGAAGATAGCCACTCTAACCAATGAGATCGCTGGTAAAGCAAAGAGTATCAAAGAGCAGCAAGGATTGAAGTCTATCACTTATAAAGATATTTCTTCGCATCTTGGTGAAGATGAACTTTATATCGATTATGCCAAAACAGATGGGTACTACTACCTCTTTAGTCTCGACAAGAAAGAAAACATCACTTTTCTCCAAATAGATAAAAACAGTACCAGAAAGATAGATAGTTTAGTCAAAACATTCAGAGAAGATGTGAATACCATCCTCAAAAGTAAAGCTCTCACGGATGAAAAGCTAAACAGCTTAACAAAGAGTTCCAAAGAAAAACTCTCTAAACTTTATAATCTTGTCATCAAAAAACCATTGAATGATACGATTGATAGCAAAACAAGTCTCATTATCTCCCCTGATGGAGCACTCAGACTCCTTCCTTTTGAAACACTCTACAACAAAGAGCGTGATAAGTACTTCATAGAAGAAAAAGAGATACGCTATATCCCTAGCGGTAAAGAGTTAGTCAGACTCTACAAATACTCCAAAGACAAAGTAAACAAAAAGCAGAGTACTGTCATCTTTGCTAATCCAAACTTTAATACCAAGCTTACATCACTATCCAGGGGGTCCATAGCCATTACTCCCAATACGAACCGTTCAGGTATCATCAAGTCACTCTTTAAAATGGAGTTTACTCCCCTACCCGGTACCAAAGCAGAAGCAAAAGCCATCAAAGCCACATTTAAAAAAGGTTCTACGATAGAATACCTTCAAGAGGAAGCCACTGAAGACAATCTCATAAAAATCAAAGAACCAAATATCCTGCATATAGCTACCCATGGGTTTTTTATAAATGACAACACTATACCTAATCCAATGCTCAAATCAGGTATCGCACTTACCGGAGCCAATATCTCTAGAATAATGGGAAAGAGTGACGGGATCGTCACAGCTCTCAAACTCTCAGGGCTTGATCTTAAGGGAACTGATCTGGTTGTTCTCTCAGCCTGTCAAACAGGTGTAGTGGACATCAATGCTACAGATAGTGTCAGCGGACTCAGTAAAGCCTTTATACAGGCAGGAGCTAGAGATATTGTGATGAGTCTCTGGTCTGTGGATGATCAGGCTACTAAGGAACTTATGACCTCATTTTATCAAGAGATGAAACAAAACAAGAACTATGCGAAAGCACTTAAGGCTGCAAAGCTGAAGATGATAGCTGATGGCAGGCATCCTTTTTATTGGGGAGCTTTTGTGGTGAGTGGGTTATAGGATGAAAGAGAAGGAAAACTCAGTGAAAAAAATATTTATCGGAATTGCCATTCTTGCAATGGCAGTAAATTTGATCAGTGCAGAGACAAGTCAAAATAGTTCAACGAAAAATGATAAAGGTGTTAAGAAAGATCCCCAAAAAGCCATTCTCCGACTGGATACAGGTGGGCACACAGCCCAGATAACTGATGTCATTGCTAATAAATCAGGAGAGATCATCACATCAAGTCATGATAAGACCATTAGAGTATGGGATAGCAAAACAGGCAAAGAGAAGCGAAAAATATTAGGTCTCATAGAAAAAGGTAATGGGGGAATGATCTTTGCGATAGCATTGAGTCCAGATGAAAAACAGCTGGCTGTCGGAGGATATCTTAAAAATAATGTCATCCGAATCTACAACTACAGTACAGGGGAACTGATCAAGATCTTGAAATCCCATACAAATGGAGTCACTGACCTCTCATTTAGTAGTGACGGGAAATATCTCATCTCAGGTTCATTCGACAAAACAGCAAAAATATGGGAAACAAAAACATTTAAACTCATCGATACCCTTACCCTTCATACAAATTTTGTCTATAAAGTAAAAATAGTGAAAAAAGCAGATACCTACCTGGCGATAACAATAGGATTGGATAATCAATTAGCAATCTATGATATCAAAAAGAGAAAAAGAATGAAAAAAATAAAATTAAAATATAAACTTAATTCTCTTGCTACTACAAATAAACATATTGCAATCACTGGATTTAAAAGTAAAGAGATACTAATCTTTGATTACAATTTAAATCTCATCAATACTATTACTTCAAAAACAAATCCATCAGGACTCTCTTATTCTCCAGACGGAAAACTCTTGATATCAGGAGTTACATCACATCCAAGAAACATAAAGATTTACAACAAAGAAAAAAACTATAAGCTGACAACAACATTTAAAAAACATAAAAACACTACAACGGCAGTAGCATTTCTAAATAACACCACAGCAATATCAGCAGGAGGAGAAAACAATGAAATCTATAGTTGGGATAGTCAGTCAGCAAAAGTAAAAAGAAAGATAGTAGGAATAGGGGCAAAAATATGGAGTGTGGGAATAGAAGGAGACACCATTGGGTGGGGAAATAAATTCACGGCGAGAGGAGGAAAAAGTAAACTCCAAAAGACACTAAACCTAAAAACCTTTAGAATAGACAAGAATCAAGAAAAAATAAAAAGATTAAAAAGAATATCTACAACTAACGGAGCGTATTCACTCTCTCGTACCAAAGGAGGAAAATATGGTTTTAAATATGCCACACTCACCTTAAAGAAAAAGAAAAAAGAAATAATGAAGATCACAAAAGATGCTGCAAATGGATTGGGGCATTACGCTTATGGCTTCTATGAAAAATACTTCTATGAAAAACATATCATATCTGGAGGCGCATTCGGAGATCTAAAGATCTACAACCAACAAGGAAAAGTGATCGCAAACCTGGTAGGACATACAGGGGTAATATGGGGCATAGCCCTGGACGGTGACAGGCTTGTGAGTGGAAGTGCCGACCAGACGATTAGAATTTGGGATTTATCTAAATTGAAAATGAACAATAAAAAACAAAAAATAACACTCTATCCCCAACTCAACCTCTTCATCTCCAAGACCAACGACTACATTGCATGGACTAATGAAGGTTACTTTACTGCCTCAGAAGAGGGGATGAAATACCTATACTTCCACCTTAATCAAGGAGCCAACAAAGAAGCGAAAGTCATACCTATGAAGAAACTCTACGACCATTTCTTCCGTCCAGACCTGATACAACTCAAACTAACAGGTGATGAAGAGGTATATCAAAAAGCTACTCAGGGCTTGGATTTCAAATCAGCACTCCAAAACCCACCCCCTACCGTAAGCTTCAAGCAAACAGCTAAAAAAACAGATAAAGAGAAGATAACACTATCTTTTACTATCGAGGATGAAGACGGGGGCATAGGACTCATCAGAGTCTATCAGGAAGGCAAACTCATCCAAACCATAGGAGATGGTACAGTCAATAAACAGTCTGCCAATATGGATACCCTGCTGGAACAGGAAGTACTGGACAAAACAGTAAAGGTCAAACAAAAGAGTTACATCGCATCACTCTCTAAATCTATAGAAGGTAAGCTCCCCATAGCTGAGACCATCGCTCCTGTACAACCTGGTACTACCACAAACAAAGCTGGAATCTATACCATAGACCTGGATCTCATAGCAGGAAACAATGAGATAAGTATAGAAGCCTTCAATAAAACAAATACCGTAACTTCTTATAGAGAGACCATCACTATCAATGCCAATATTCCCAAACGAAAACCAAAACTCTATGCGATCGTAGCAGGTGTCAATGAGTTTGAATCTCCCAATGTTCATAATCTCAAATATTCCAAAAATGATGCTAAAGATATCAAAGAGATAGTAGAACATCAGATAAATAAGCTCTATGAGCATGTGAAAGTAATTTACCTGGAGGGTCAAGATCTCACCAACGCGAATATTCTCAAAGCTTCTAAAGAAATAGCCCAAAAAGCCAAACTGGAAGATACTGTCATCTTCTATATTTCTACACACGGTCGGGCAGCAGGAGGAAAACTCTATTTGGTACCCTATAACAATAAAAATGCTAAAAGCTGGATAGACTTTGAGCAAATATTCAAGTCTATCCAATCGATCAAAGCACTCAATCAGATCTTTGTGATAGATACCTGTGAATCAGGGAAAGCCAATGATATAGTATCATCAGTCTATGATTCCAGAGCATCCGTACTTGCCAAGAGCTCGGGAGTTCACATGCTACTTGCCACCACTAAAGGAACATTTGCTTTTGAACACTCAGATCCAAGTATTCATAATGGCGTCTTCACCTACAAAATACTTCAGGCCTTGCGCAATAAAACAACTGACAGCAACAAAGATAAAATCATCTCCATACTGGAACTCTCCAAGAAACTCAAGGAGACAACAAATAATGCTGACTATCAGTACCCTGTAATACGTAATGTGGGGAGCGATGTGGGGCTGGTGAGTGTAGAATGATCAGGCTTATCGCTCCAGAAAACGCACCCACAAAAAGTCTTTTGTAAAACGAAAAATGATAGTATAGGGTATAGTATAAATATTCTTAAGGGGTAAAAAATGAAAATGAAAACTATGTTATTTTTGATGTTAAGTATAACCTTTCTTTTTGCAAATAACTTGATCGTAAAAGATGCGAATGTTACATTATTGATAAACGGTCAAAAAATTGAGCTGACAAAAGATCAGAACCTTACTTTAGACACAGGTACTATGGTCTGCTTTTTCGAAGGAAATGGTAAAGTCATTATAAACAATATCAAGCAATTGGACAAAAATAGTCCAGACTGCTATCAAATTCCCGTAAAAGACGACTTTGATATAAAATCTTTTCTTTCCTCTCCAAAAAATAAATCTATCAGTACATCTATAGGTTCTTCCCCTGACAGTAGTGAAGTGGTCATACACCGGGGAGCAGAAGCTGCGGATGGGATGCCGGAACCAGAAATAATCACTGTATCTTCTTCAGATAAAGAAGTAGTCATATATGACGAAACATTTGGTCCATTACCCGTTACACTAAGTATTAAAAAATCTGATGGTACTATGGTAAAAGAAGTTGTAAATGAAGAGAATATCAAAACATTTTTTAGGGTACCAACAGCATATTTAGAAAATAACTCAAAAATTGAAGTTACCAATGCCTTTGGTGATAAACTATTAAATCAACAAGTAACCATAGATTCAACTTCTAAACCAGAAGAAAAACATAATCAAGTTTACTATGAAAAAGAGAATCATACTATAGTAGATATCTTATATGGAACAGACAGGAAAATAAATCCTGAAAATTCCGATTGGGAAGATTATTATACCGAGGGGAGAGATAAGCTCCAATTAGGTGTAGCGCAAGTAAGCATTCCTAAAAAACATAAGTTCGGTGAGATGGAAAGACCAAACAGGTTGTTGTTCTGGCAAAAGGAAAAAATAGGAGAGCATGTTGTTGTTGTTAAATTAAAAGATATCAATAAAAAAGATTTTACAAAACTCCTTAGCAATAAATTGAAGAATGTTACAGAAAAAGATATATTGATCTTCATTCATGGATTCAACGTTACTTTTGCATCAGCCATAAGAAGAACCGCTCAGATATCCTATGATCTCCAGTTTAAAGGCGTTCCCATGACATATTCCTGGCCAAGCCAAGGAGATGTCAATAGCTATATGAAAGATGAATCATCTATACAATATACGGTTCCCCAACTCCTGATATTCCTCCAAACAATCATCGAAAACAGAGAAGATGCCAACATACATATCATTGGGCATAGTATGGGAACAAGGGCACTGACAAATGCCCTCAAAGAGATCTCTTATATTTATCCAAATAAACCTGTCTTTAAAAATATTATCCTGGCTGCTCCTGATATCGATAAGGATGTATTCATAGGTCTATTACCCTTTATCACAAAGACAACTGAACAAATTACACTTTATGCCAGTTCAGACGATACGGCATTAAAACTTTCCCAGACACTTCATAGTGGAGGAAGAATTGGACAGGGTGGAGATGATATATTTGTTATTGAAAATTTGGATACCATCGATGCAACAGGTGTAGATACAAGTCTTCTCGGACACTCTTATTTTGCAGAAAAAGAAGTTTTGCTTAATGATTTAAAAGATGTAATAGAGAAAAGCCTTCCTCCAACCAAAAGAAAATCTCTTATCGAAAAGATAAAATCCCAGTTAGCCTATTGGAAATTCAAGTTTGAAAATCTGTAAAGAGCCTCACTAAAATTTCTCAACTGGAGTGTTACACTCCAGTCCATTTTTGGTATTGAAGAAGTTATGGAAAAGAGGGTCAGATCCTTTGTAAGGTTTTTCCCAGTCATCGATATGATACAAGATCCTATCTTTTATCTCTTTTTTTCTTTTGATATATCTTTCACAATCCTCTACACGGAATTTTTCCAACTCATTCATCATCATCAAATAATCCATCGAATGTCCATACTTTTTAAAATATTCCGTTTCTTGATTTAGAAGATGTTTTTCCAGAATATCACTAAGATCATGAAGCTTAATAATATTTTCCATAAACCCAAAAGGCATATTAAGTGGAATATTATCACTATTCAATCCAAATAGCTTTCTTCCCAGTAATCCAACAGTAGTACCGACAGAACTTCTAAATGTCCCCTTCAGGTAATAGTCTTTATGGCTCATCCAGTAGAGAACCTTGGTTTGTATGACGTCTTGCAAACGAGAGAGTCTTGTGGAATCATAATTTTTCCATTCTGCAACCAGACTCAGAAAAGGCTCGACTTCTATGTCTCCTGGTGCAAAAACATTCTTTGCACTGATAGTCAGCTCATTCAAAAAAGGATGGTCATCGAAAGCTTTGAAGCTTGTGCGAAAAGTAGGTATTTGGCTATCTCCTGCCAGTTTAAAAGCGTATTGGATCAGTTCGGCACAAAAAATCTTATTACTGTCTGAGTCATCCATAGTAAAATCATAAAGGATCAAATCATTGGATACCTGTCGTTTCTGAACAATGTTGTAGAGTTTTAGTGCAGCCTTTTTTGCCAATGCTTCATTATCATGTCTAAAAAGAAGTGCTCTTGAGTGATTATTGGTTTTCATCCACTCGTCGTATGGGGTTATTATTGTTCCAGATTCGATTAACGCCTCTATAACTTTGATCTCTCCACTTTCATCCACGTATATCATTGCAGCATGGCTGAACTGCCCATCATCATCCCCTATCCTTGCAATGACTGCACTGACAAAACTGGAGGTACGTACAAGCAGTATATCTCCTGATTTGAAGTTAGAATCTTTATATTTTGGGTTAAGATAAAACTGATACTTCTGTTGTGAAAAGTCTCGACGATCAGCCTTCATAGGACTTTTGTACATACTCACTCTAATTTCTGTTATAAACTCTTCCAAAAAACGTGAATATCGAAATGCCATTCGTATTTTCTTGACACAGTTTGGGGTTATCTTCCCCTGTAGAGAAAACTCTTTAAGTTTTTTGTGAAGACGAAGACGAAGTAAAAATAATTTTTCAATAATAATGTCAGCTCTTTCTTCAAGTCTTCTAAAGTCTCTCTGTCTTAATGGGAGATATCTCTTGCCACTTTCTATCAGTAAAAAATTGGTAATATCTGCGATATACTCATCACAGTTATTAGCATTAAAAAGACTCTTTTGACTGATGTCTTTATATATCTGATCAAGATCTTTTTCAAAAGTATGAATTGAAATATGTTTTGTTTTATAAGGTCCTCTATCTTCACTTATCTTATGGGTTGAAAAATTAGAGGCAAATAGTAAACTTGGTAGTATAATAGTGACAAAAAAATATTGAAAAAATAATTTCATAAGTTATTTTCCTTTAGTTAACGCTTCTTCTTTTTCTTTGTCATATTTTCCATGACAAACCATACCACACCGATGATGCTGAACAAAATGAGTGGTGCTATCCAAGGATGGAATTTAATATAAGTGAACATCGCAATAATGAATTCACTTGAATAATAAGCACTCAAACCTATGGTCAAAATAAATACTATCGATGCAAAGACATTGTAAAATCCAAACTTTTTAAAATCGTACTTTGAAAGTGCCATAGAGAGTGGTATAAGTGTTTTTATACCATATAGGAACTTTTGTATAAAAATAGCCCATAACCCATACTTACGCATGATAAGTGTTGCAAGTGCTATTTTACGTTTATGCTTAAAAAAGTAGGATTTTATCTCTTTTTTATGGTATTTTCCAAGGTAAAAAAGAAACATATCCCCAAGATAATTTGAGATAGTAGCTATCGTGAGTGCTATGGTAAGGTCCATATGACCCATAAAAGAGAAAACCCCTGCAGCTGCAACGATGAACAACGAACCACCAAAAGCAAAAAAAGCTACTGCCAAATACCCCCAAGACTCTAAAGTCGAAAAATCCATAAAATATCCTAAAATTTAAGTTAAGAATCATATCTAAAATAGTTTAATGGTTGAGTATAACTACATATCTTGCTAGTTCAGTAGCTCCAGCTACTGAACTTACTATCAGACTTTGGTTCTTTATTGGTTCTTTATACTCTTCTTTGTTTGTAACTGTATCATCTTTAATACAATATTTTTTATACTATGAGTTTAGCTTTGTTATTTATATTCTGATAGGGGTTCAACAGCTGGAGCTTTTGAACAAGAAATACTATTACTTTTTAACATTCAGAATTTTATTAACACCCCTGAGTTATTAATAGAAATTTATAGAATAGCTTGTATAATTAAATATTAAAATAAAAAAGAGAAATCATGCACACATTTCAAATTACAGAGTCAGTATTAGATGATTATAAAAATGATAAACTTAGTGAAGAAAGAATCGACTTTTTAATAACACAAGCCAATGAACAAATTAATGAAATGTCTCAAAATAAAGAGATATATAATAGTTTTTTGAACAAAATTAATGCACCCCAGAAGATAGACAACATCATACTTTGGATACTTCTCATGTCAAATGAAGATATATGTTGTGATTATATAAGTGAATTCGATAAAAAATTTAATGATATAGTCCCAGTGAGTGATTTAGCTGATTTATTACTCTACAGTGTTTACCTAAAAAAAGTTAAAAATATTGAGTTAGATGGATTTGACTATTTATTGGAATATC
>JAUVCL010000148.1 GCA_030595845.1 Campylobacterota bacterium | reverse complement strand
TCTACTTTGAGTACTGCATTTGTTGCAGTGGAGAGTGCTACGGGTGATATCTTGGCTATGGTAGGAACGACTGATTATAAAAAATCTACCTTTAACCGGGTGACCCAGTCTAAACGGCAACCGGGTTCTTCTTTTAAACCTTTCATTTATCAAACAGCACTGGATATGGGGTATAACCCGGCAAGTCCACTCACTGACCTGGCAAGAACGTTTCAGTATTATTATAAGGGAAAGCCAAAAGTATGGGCACCTAAGAATTATGAACATGATTTTAAAGGGTTCATCCCGCTCAGAGAAGCGCTTGTTCATTCGCGTAACTTGGCAACCATTAACCTTGTATCAGACTTAGGGGTAAGCACTATTCGTAAAAGGTTGGCATTTTTGGATGTACCGCATATCCCCAGAGATATGTCTATTGCCTTGGGTAACCTTGGACTCAGCCCTCTTAAAATGGCTCAGATCTTTTCAGTCTTTGCCAACAAAGGACATATGATAGAGCCAAGACTGGTGAGTAAGATCATCTCTAAAGAGGGTGCGATCATTTATGAAACACGTCCTAAAGAGATAGAAGGATTTACCACACCAGAACAGGCCTACTTGATGACAGATATACTCATGGATGTTATTAAAAGAGGTACAGGGAAAAATGCACGTGTAGATGGTATAGAACTTGCAGGTAAAACAGGAACAACCAACAACAATATTGATGCATGGTTCTGTGGATATTCTCCTACTATTGAAACTATTGTATGGTTTGGTAGAGATGACAATAAACGTATAGGACGAGGTGCAACCGGTGGGGGCATTGCAGCACCTGCTTTTGCTTTTTACTATAAAAAGTTATTGGAACTCTATCCTGACACAAAACGTACTTTTGATATACCTGAAGGGGTGTTTAGAGGTGAGTATGAGGGTAAAGCAGAACTCTATACAGAACAATCACCATTGCCTTCAAGTCATCAAAAAGAAGTGCATCCGTATGATGAGATTGATGAGAGCGATGGGATGTTAGAAGAAGAGATGAATATTGTGGAAGATATTGATCCTGATGATGATGACGGAGAGATAGGTTTAGCACCTACACTTAACATTGATGAAGGCCCTATAGAAGGAGTCTATGAAGATGATATAGGATATTCAGAAGATGGAGGGAATGGAGGGGATGCTTTACACCCTGGTAGAAAAGTACCTCTGAGACCAGTTTCAAATGATAGCGGTACGCTATTTTAGGATGAAGAAAGAGTTACTCTTTGTTGTAGATCCTATGTGTTCATGGTGTTGGGGCTTTGACCCTGTTATGGAAGCATTAGGAAAGAGTAATACATTTACATTTTCTTTGGTTCTAGGTGGTTTGCGCGGCAAGGGAGATATGACATGGGATGAAAGTTCCAAACGTTATCTTCAAAGTCACTGGGAACAGGTTGCTAAAAGTACAGGACAGTCTTTTTCAAATGCTTTATTTGAAAAAGACCATTTTGATTACGATACCTATCCGGCTTGTAAAGCAGTAGTAAGTGTACGTGAACTTTTTGGAATGCAAAAAGCTTTTGACTATCTTCATTCTATACAAAAAGCCTTTTATCGCGAAGGTCAAGACATTACACAAGTGGAAGTCTTGAAGCATTTATTGGATTCTATAGACGTTGATGTAGGAAAATTTGATACATTTTATAAAAGTGACAGAGCCCAACTTCTAATGGAACATGACTTTGCAAAAGCGCGCTCTATGGGAGCTAATGCTTTTCCCTCAGTAGTTATTATAGATGAAGAGGGGCATATGATATGTCAAAAAGGCTATAGGAGTTTATTGGAAATGAAAAAAATATTAGGAGAGTCAGATGCATAGTTTTGCGCCCGAAATCATACTTATTACAATACTTGGACTGGTTGTCTTTTCTGATGCACTTGCCAATAAATTCAAAATACCTTCGGTCTTTATACTGCTTATAGGCTCTTATACGATCTATACCTATGTACCTATGGCTGTCCCTATAGATCTCAAACACTATTTTGATGCTATTATTTTATTTTGTATTCCGCTTATCTTTATGGGTGATGCCCTGCATTTACATTTTTCTGACATTAAAAAGTATGGATGGGATATCTTTTACTTAGCTGTGGTCGCTGTATCACTCTCCATCTCTGTGGGTGCAAGTATGTACTATTTTGATATATTCGAAAGTTTGACCATCGGTGCGTATGTGTCACTCTTTGCGATCAACATGGCAACAGATGCGGTTTCTGTCCAGTCTATTTTGTCACGTTTTAAAGGTATAAGTCATCATTTAAAAGTGCTCATAGAGGGAGAATCTCTTGGTAATGATGCCACAGCGGTCATAGCCTTTTTCTTCATTGGTCTACCGTGGATGATGTCTGGAGAGATAGATGCAGGTCACGCAGCACTTGATGCCTTACGTGTATTTGTTGTGAGTATTGGTATAGGTTTGGCCATTGGTTTTGTTTTCTATATGTTGATGAAACTTTTCTCAGACAGAAGAAGTGAATTTTTTGCTTTTGTCATCGAGGCGTATCTTGCATATGTGCTTGCAGAAGAGATGCATGTTTCTGGTATCTTGACACTCATCGTAGCTATTATCGCAACAAAAGCATGGATAGATGCAGACAATAAGATCTTGGAAGAGGGTGATGCTAAAAAGACCAAAGGCTTTATGCGTAAATTGCGTTTGGATAATATCAAGGCTACAACAACAGAAAGACTCGAATACATTTATGAAATGTCAAAAGAGTTTGGGTACATTGCTGCGGTTATGATATTTTTTGTTTTAGCGGAGATGGTGAGTCTTGAAAAACTTTGGGTATACAAAACAGAGATCCTCATCATGTTTGGTATCACAACGCTCATACGGGCTGTCTCTATGGCTAAGTTTGCGTTTATTGGTGATAAAGTAAAACATATAGCACCTGTGGGCGTAGAGGGGTGGTTTATATTGACTTTCTCGGGTATGAAAGGTGCATTGTCTATCATTTTAGTACACATGATACCAGCATCATTTGAACATAAAGAGTTTTTTGAGATCGTGACCACAGGTGTGGTAATGATGTCTATCTTTGTTTACGGCACGACACTTTGGATGTACTTTACGTTTTTTAAGAAAGAAGAAGAGAAGCGTATTTTTAAAAATTAACACATAGTTTCAGGTGAGAGTAGGGGCGGTACCCCTGTGTCCGCCAGACTGGATGTTATGGTGTCTTGGGAGGAGATGGGACTCCTCCCCTACATTTCCGATGCTAATGCAAGCACAACATAGTAATTAAAAGAAAGTACAATTTAGCCATTAAGATGATACAAACGAGAGTTGTATCTATAGAATGAAATTATGTATTTAAATATATTTTGTGGGTTAAAGGGGGAATGTATGTTCCCACATGAAATGTGGGAACAAGAAGTTTATTAAACTTATTAGCACGAATAAGTAGTCTTAAACTCAAATCCGGTAGGTCTAGCTTCGTCTTCATGTACTTGACTTTCAAACATATATGTTCTATATGTATTGATAAATTCTAGAGACATAACTGGTGTAAGGAATTCATAGTCTTCACGAAGGCCTTCAAGTGATTCTCTTAGCGTACGAGGCATTTGAGGGATGTTTTTCTCTTTGATCTCATCAAGTGTTAACTCAAAGAGGTCGATGTCCATTGGCCCAACAGGTACATCGGCATTTTTAATACCATCAAGACCTGCTAGCATAAGTACCGCAAAACAGAGGTAAGGACAAGCAGTTGAGTCTGGGAATCTAGTCTCAATTCTTGTAGCCATCTCACCTGCACCGTAAGGGATACGACAAGCAGCTGAACGGTTCTGAGAAGAGTAAGTCAAGATACTTGGTGCTTCAAATCCTGGAACCAACCTTTTGTATGAGTTTGTACTTGGGTTTGTAAATGATGCAACGGCACCAGAGTGTTTAAATACACCACCAAGGTACTGAAGTGCTGTCTCAGAAAGGTTTGCATATTCACCCTCTTTATAGAACATGTTTTTACCGTCTTTCCAGATAGACTGGTGTACGTGCATACCGTTACCGTTATCACCATAAAGTGGTTTAGGCATGAATGTTGCAGATTTACCATTAAGGTGTGCAACCATTTTAACAACATATTTATATTTTTGTACATTATCTGCTGCTTCGATCATGTTACCAAACTTGATACCGATCTCACCTTGTGCTTGAGCAACTTCATGGTGACCTAACATTACAGTTAAACCTACTTCTTCAAGAAGTAACATCATTTCAGCTCTAAGGTCAACCATTGTATCTGTTGGCATTGTTGGGAAGTAACCACCTTTTGTACCTGGTCTGTGACCCATATTACCATACTCATAGGTAGTATTTGCACTCCACTCACCCTCTTCAGATTCAACTCTGTAACCTGTTTGGTTGATACCTGACCAGATCTTTACATCATCAAAGATAAAGAACTCATTTTCCGGACCAAAGTATGCATCATCACCTACACCGCTCTCTTCCATATATTTAAGTGTTTTCTTAGCGATAGATCTTGGGCATCTCTCATAAAGATCGTTTTTATAGATATCATAAACATCACAAATAAGGATCACTGTACTGTCAGCAGTAAACGGATCCATAAATGCAGTTCCAACTTCTGGCTTAAGGATCATATCTGATTTGTTGATCGGCTGCCAGTTCTCGATCGAAGAACCATCAAATGGAATACCTGCATCCAGCATACCTTCATCTACAGCAGATGCTCTGTATGAAATATGGTGCCATGCACCTTTGATATCTGTAAATCTAAAGTCAATAAACTCAACTTCATTCTCTTCACAGTATTTGTTAAACTCTTCTATATTGTTTACGAATTTACCCATGTGTAACGCTCCTAAATTAAATTTTATCCCTATATTATAGCCATTAAAAAATTAGGTGCATCAGGTGTTGTGCCTAAAAAGTAATCAATTGTCTATCGCGCCCTTGAAAAGTAACAGCTTTTGTGTATCCTATCTCTCTTGCCATTTTT
>JAUVCL010000086.1 GCA_030595845.1 Campylobacterota bacterium | reverse complement strand
TTTGTATTTTACGATAGACACAGATTTTAGCACGATTATTTCTACCCTACAAGAAGACAATAAATTAAAACTGCTTGACTGGTCAATGTCAGGTGGCTTTTCTGTTTGGGCTTTATTGGGCGGATGGTTACTTTTAAATATTGCAGCCTATGGTTTAGATCAGGACATGACCCAAAGAGCACTGACCTGTAAAAATGCAAAAGAAGCGCAAAAGTCTTTGATGCTGAGTATCTACCTGACCATTCCTGTAGCCATACTTTTTTTGATGATCGGTTTACTCCTCTACCTTTTTTACCAACATCCCGAACTCTCAGGATTGAGTACAAATGTCGTACAAAAGTTTGAAGGTGAGAAGATCACCATATTTATGTACTACATCTTACATGAGATGCCTGAAGGTATGAGAGGACTGGTGACTGTTGGAGCTGTAGCAGCTGCCTTGTCTTCTTCTAACTCTGTACTTGGAGCTATGTCATCTGTTGCCATTGAAGACCTTTATAAACCCTGGAAGAAAAAAAGATCTAATGTTGATGAAATGCACTTTGTTAAAGCAGGGCGTAATGCAGTACTTTTCTTTGCAGTTGCACTCTCCCTCATGGCAATGCTTTCTTACTATTGGCAGCGTTACACTGAACTGCCACTCCTTAGCTTTGCCCTTGGTGTGATGGCATTTGCCTACACAGGACTACTTGGCGTGTTCGGAGCAGCCATATTTACAAACCGAGGGAATGCTACGACTGTACCTCTTGCCTTATTGGGTGGGTTTATGACTGTGTTGTTACTTCAGCCTTATGTACTAGGTGACAGTCTTGGAGAACTCTTAGGTTTTAAAGTTGGGTTTGCTTGGCAGATACTTGTTGGGACTGTGTTGGCTTTTGGGGTTATGATGTTAGGAAAAGAAAAAAGAGAGTTAAAGTAAGGGATGGTAGTATAAAATCACAATGTATTACTGATATGTTCGTCCATTATGTTTAATCCAACCACCTGTGTGTCTACCTCTAGGATCATGGTGTGTCCAATGTTATCTGCATTAAGTTTTGTATTGTAGCCTATATACAGGCTATGTCAAGCATCTTTGAGACAGAAGAGGGTAAACTTGTATGAATGCTAGAGAAAGGGAAAAGTTATGCAAAAAGAACACTACATCGGTATTATGTCAGGTACCTCACTTGATGGTGTAGATGTTGTACTCTGTGAGATAGATGCCACAACATGTACACTTATCTCTTCACTTGAATACCCTATACCGCTAGAATTAAAATCAGACATCTTGACAATGATAGAGGGAAAAAACAGATTGGAACAAGTGGGGCAGTTAGACCATCGTTTAGGCTTGTTATTTACTCAGGCTGTTGGTGCATTATTGATACGTGAAAGTATTGATCCTTCATCTGTGACAGCCATAGGTTCACATGGTCAGACACTTTGGCATGAACCTACGGGTACGGTTCCATTTTCTATGCAACTGGGAGACCCTAACATTTTGACTGCTAAGACAGGCATTCCCGTTGTATCTGACTTCAGACGTAAAGATATCGCTCTAGGTGGTCAGGGCGCACCTTTCGCCCCTGCTTTTCATGAGTTTATATTTAATAATATTAATAATGCTGTTTCTATTGTAAATATAGGTGGTATGGCAAATATAACTGTATTGGATGAAAAACTCATCGGCTATGATACAGGCTGTGGAAATGTACTGCTTGATATGTGGATAGCAGAGCATCAAGGTACCTCATACGATAACGATGGAGCATGGGCAAAGAGTGGTACAGTTGATTATGGACTTTTGGACGCAATGATGTCTGATAGTTACTTTGTGCAACCATACCCTAAAAGTACGGGTAGGGAGAAGTTTAACAAAGCTTGGTTACAAAAATACCTTGTAGGGAAATCACATAACCCGGTAGATGTTCAACGGACACTTCTGGAACTCACAGCATTAAGTATATCTAATGAAATGCTTCGTTTTAATAGAGATATTGTCATGTTGTGTGGTGGTGGGACTAAAAATAGCTTTTTAGTTGAGCGTATCAAAACACTTATGCCCAATATAGAAGTAGCCATAGCCACGAATGCAGATGAGATAGAAGCCATGACCTTTGCATGGCTTGCATACAAACGTGTACACAAAGAAAAAGTTAACTTGAAAGATGTCACTGGTGCTAGTGATAATGCAATATTGGGTGGGATATATGAGTAATTTGTAAGGCTAATATCTTTAACCAAAGACAATATAATGTAACATAATATAAAAGTATAGTTGGAGAACACATACATGATTAGTAGGTCAACACATGAACAAAACAAATCGGAAAGATACAGTAAAATGTTGGCAGTACAAGACTCTGAAATAGCACATAAGGGTCATGCTGTAGATATGTTAAAAGGGTTATTACAAACATCTATTCTTGTCTATGGTGCTTTGTTTGGTTTGATATTACAAAAAGGAATCGATTTAACTATTGTTCAGTTTGTAGGCATCAGTACTATTTTTGTTAACTCTTATTTAGCTTCACAAATAGTCAAAACTACCAATGAAAAAATTAGACAAGAAAATATCCAATACTGTTTGCATTACTTTGAATATAGAAAAGAGAGACAGATATTAGGATTAGAAGATGATTTAATTGAAAGTGGTTTTATCTCCGAAAGTGAAAAGATAAATCGAATTAATGATAATAGCAAAACAAAAGAAGGTAATCTGTCTATTTGTAAAAAACTATCACTTGGCCAAAATGCAGGACATATTTATACGCAGAATATATTAATTAATTTTTCAAGAATAATTACCTTTGTTTGTATCTTTGGTACTTTAGGATTATTTTTACTAAGTTCAAACTCATGGATTATGGAAAAAATATATCAGATTTTTTAATTATACGTAAACTCAACCACAATCATAAAAGTGAGAAACAAAAAAATAGACAGCGCGTACGAGAAAGGGTATTCTCAGCATATGATTGCTAAAGTATTGGAACTTAATTAGGCAACGATACAGAGGATTATTAATAGGAACAGGTAGCATTAGCAACACCCCCTAATTGACTATAGATAATAGGTGGCGACTGACCCCTAAATAAAATTAAATGGAAATAATACATGAAAGCAATGATACTTGCAGCAGGTCTTGGTACACGGATGAGTCCACTCACAGATACAACGCCCAAGCCACTTCTCAAAGTAGGAGGGATACCCCTTATACTTTGGCATATTGAACGCCTGGCACATGATGACTTTAAAGATCTTGTTATAAACATTGCACACTTGGGTTACCAGATACCTGAAGCACTTGGTGATGGATCAGGGTGGGGAGTGAACATTACTTACTCTGATGAACAGGAAGAAGGGGCATTAGAGAGTGCTGGGGGTATAGTAAAAGCTTTACCGCTTCTTGGAGATGAAACATTTTTAGTTTTAAATGGTGATATCTTTACAGACTATGATTTTCAATACCATAGAAAACTGGCAGATGGCATTTTAGCTCATTTAGTACTTGTTCCTAACCCTGAGCACAACCCCGAAGGTGATTTTGCCTTAGATGGTCAGAGAGTGATAGATAATAAACAATATACATTCTCTGGTATAGGCTACTACTCTCCAAAACTCTTTGAGGGGGTTCCCTATGGTAAATCTGCCTTAGCTCCATTACTTAGAGCTGCAATGAAAGAGAGTAAGGTGACAGGTGAACTTTATGAAGGTGAATGGTTAGACATTGGCACACCTGAGAGGCTTGAACTTTTAAATGCTCAGTTACTTAATAGCTATTAGTGACTTTTGAGCTTATCGAAAATGAAAATTTTTAAAGAAATTTATGGAGTAGGCATACTTTTTTTCTACTATATGAAGTACATTATTCTTATAGGATGGCCTCTGCTTTTCTATGGTCTTGAATATAAACTTAATATTATTATGGATCTTTTATGGGTGTTTTGTTTAGCACTAATGACTAAAGATCTGATACATAGGTTTAATCTTAAAAGACGTTAGGCATTTACACCGTACTTAGCTCTTTAAGGTATTTTGCCACGCCATCTTCATCATTAGAATGGGGTAGCACGATGTCAGCAACCTTTTTTACCTCATTCAAAGCATTAGAGACAGCTACAGAAGTTCCTGCAAGTTTAAACATACCTATGTCATTGACGGAGTCACCAAATACTGTAATATCTGATGCATCACGTTCCATATACTCCATGACTTTACTCAGTGCATGGGCTTTGTCTCCTTCAGGATGCAGTAAGGTGAGGAAGTATCCTCCTCCGTATTTTTCCGGGGAGAGTTTTGCTTCTATGGTCTTGCCAAATATCTTAACTATTTCTTCGTAGAGTGGACGTAGTTGGTCTTCGTAGCCAAAGTAGACTATCTTTAGATTTTGTTCCATCGTACGATTGTCAGGATTAAACTGCATACGAGGGTCGTCTTTGTAGCCTTTAAGTACATCTTTTTGGTAATCGTTTAATTTTCTTGGGTAGAGAAAGGCTTCATTGAGTTCTTTGTCTTTGACACCTATAACGAATGGATCTATGTCAAATTTAAGCCCGACATCTACGATGGCATCACCTATCTCTTTTCCTATGGTTTTAAGCTCTATGACTTTACGTTCAGGTGTAATGATAATGGCACCATCCAAGAGTATCATAGGGGCATTGATCTGTAGTTTTTTAAGGAGTTCCTGAGATTTTTGGAAGCTTCGTGCTGTGGCTACAGACATGATGGTATCTTTGGCCTTGGTATTCCAAACATCAGCAGAAAAATCACTGATGCTAAGGTCTGAGCGTAAAAAAGTATGGTCGAGGTCGGTGATGTAGATAGGCTTCATATGGTTATGTACGTCTTTTATCGGACTTTCGTCGGTCTTTTTTTATAACATTGTTTTGCGTATCCATTAAAGGGAAGGCTGTGTCTCCCAAATCTATTCTACGATCGTAATGGGTGCGCAATTTAAAATCGTTGATATTTTTACTATTTTGTACCGCAACTAAGCGTTGCATGGTTCTAAGATCACTAGCTGTTAATTGTAAAGCTGTATCCACCCAGATCTTTGTGATATCCATAAGCTCGTCATATGATACGGGTTTATATCGTTGTTGTACTTTCTGAATTGCCTGCATGCCATTAAAATGGCGACTATGTTTTTTCATAAATTGTTTGGCTTTTTCCACACCTGTACCGTCTTTGACCAAGTGATTGACAATATTTAGTTCATGTAACTCTGCGGCACTATATATTTTACCACTTGTAATGAGGTTTTCAGCAGTTTGTATACCATGCATTCGTGCTAAAAAGCTATAAGCTCCCATACCTGGAAAAAGGTTGAAACGAATTTCAGGGAAACCCATAGTTGCTTTTTCTTCAGCTATCACTACATCAGTGGAAAGTACTAATTCAAAGCCTCCTCCTAGTGCAGCACCTTGTACCAAAGAGATGATGGTTATAGGCAAATTTAAATTAAGTGAAGTAAGATAGACATTTTCTATGCAGAGTTGTGCATATTTTAACAGACCGTCTTTATCTTTATTTTTGATCAGGTTTGAAAAATGATCAAGATCTCCTCCATAATTAAAAATATCTTTTGATTGTGATGCAACGACAATATAACGTATGGGGAATTCTGGTTTCATGTTACTTTTTTTAAAATACTCAACAATAGTTTGTTGTAATTCTAATGTTTCATGTAACATTGTTAAGGAATAGCGAGGTCTGTCCTTAGGATTAAAATAGCACCAGACAGCTGCATTTTCAACATCATAGCGAACCGAGAGCTCAGTACGCTCTTTAAAAATATTTCGAAATTCTTGTGACAAGAAGACCCTTTGTTATTGTATACTAAAATGATAACTTTTTAATTATTATTTCTGGTTTATAAAGGTACTTATTGGTTTTTTATTAACTTGAAAATCCTGAAGAAAAATTACTTTTAGCCTGTACAATTGCTTTTTGTTTCTCTTTTCGATGCATATCTTTTTCCACAAAGATCTTTTTACGTGTGACAGGATCCATTTCCGTATAATACATCACTGCAGAATACGTACCGGGAGTAGGGGTAAAGACTTGTGCCTGCTCCGGGTTCATCTTGAGTTCATTGGTTGTGAAGTTTTTGAGTTTGTGCATGTCACTCTCTTCACAGCCTGGATGTGCTGCTATAAGGTAGTACGTAAGGAACTGTTTTTTACCCATGTCTTTGTTGAGTTTGTCATAGAGTCTTTTGAAGTCCACAAGTGTTTGTTTTCCCGGTTTACCCATAAGATCAAGTACACGCTGTTCTGTGTGCTCTGGGGCAACTTTCATCTGCCCTGATATATGGTGCTCTACAAGTTCACGTAAGTACGAATAGCCTTTACGTTTGTCTTCGGTAATGAGGTCGTAGCGTATACCTGAAGCCACAAATGCCTTACGTATGCCAGGTATGTTACGTACCTGTTTCATCATCCCTATGACACGGGTATGGTCTGGTTTCATTGATTTACACAGATGTGTGGAGTCTACACAGCGTTGGTGGTCACAGGTTCCGAGTTTAAGTTTTTTGTTACACTCATAACCATACATATTTGCTGTAGGACCTCCCAGGTCAGAGATGATGCCCTTAAAGTCTTTGTACTCTTTAAATTCATGCGCTTCTTTAACGATGGACTGCTCTGAACGTGTACGAATGGTACGTCCCTGGTGTACACCTATGGCACAGAAATTACATTCTCCCCAACACCCTTGATGTGTCATGATGGAGAACTTAATGGTCTCTAAACACTTTACCTTACCCTCTGGTCTATGGTAAGGATGAAGTTCACGTGTGAATGGCAGCGCAGAGACTTCATCCATTTCAGGTTCATTGAGGTAGTCACATGGTGGATTCTGTATGGCATACCGTGTGTCTACTTTTTGGCAAAGTCCTTTTGCTGCTATGGGATCATTGTTGTCATAAAAGAGATCAAAAAGGTCTATGTACTTCTCTTTATCATCTAAACAGTCCTGATGAGAAGGCATTTGGTGGTAGCTTTCTACAGGCTCTTTACTGATGTAACACACGCCACGTACATCTTTCCAGTCTTTACCTTTGTCTATGGCACTTGTTAGATCACGGATGGCTTGTTCTCCCATACCATAGATGAGAATATCTGCTTTAGAATCAAAAAGGATAGGTTTACGAAGTTTGTTCGTCCAGTAATCATAGTGTGTAACACGTCTAAGACTTGCTTCTATTCCACCCAATACCACAGGAACGGTATTTTTAAAGTTTTGGCGTATAAGATTGGTATAAACCAGTACTGCACGGTCAGGACGTTTGGTGTTCTTGCCGCCTGGCGTATAGTCATCTGAGTTTCTAAACTTTTTGGTTGCAGTATAGTTGGCAACCATAGAGTCGATGCTCCCTCCGCTCACGCCCCAATAGAGTCTTGGCTCGCCTAAACGTTTGATATCTTTATCACTTTTGACATCAGGTTGACCAATGATACCTACCTTATAGCCAAGTTTCTCAAGCATACGCCCGACAGTAGCTACACCGATAAATGGAGAGTCTATGTAGGCATCACCAGAGACAAGTATAATGTCACACTGTTTCCAACCACGTGTATCCATTTCAGCTCTAGTCGTAGGTAAAAAGTCTTTTTCAGTAAAGTTTACGTTTGGGTTATTTTTCATTTTCTTGTGCATTGCTTTATACCTTTAGTGCTTACTAATATCATATCGACTTGCCATGGAGAGAAAAAACTCTTTGAGGGCATAAGCTGTAGCCCCATAAATCGCTTTAATCTCATACCCTATAGCAGGAGTTTGTGCGATTTCAAGAAGTTTTTCCAACTCTTCTATGCTAAAGTCTTTGGTTGCATACAGCGTTTCATTGTTGGATGATTCTATCATCGATTTCATATAGGATTCACGACGTTGCTTCATAGTCGCATCATCTAAATTCTCTCCGCCTTTTGCACTTTGCATAAGTGGTTTCATCAGTTCATCAAACATGACTACCATAGACTCTTTGTTATTGACCTCAGCGTTTATCTTTTCTACAAGCTCTATACGTAC
>JAUVCL010000092.1 GCA_030595845.1 Campylobacterota bacterium | reverse complement strand
TGCACACATATAGTTCCAGTTCATGTTGGGACCTGTCCAGTGCAGAGGGTCACCTGCCGTGACATTGTCATCTTTATGGATGTGGTACCAGCGTTGTCCACCATCTTCTTTGCTTCTGCTGTCCCATGTGGGATCAAGTACCTGTATCTTCCCATCAGGGAACTTTATCATGTACTGTTGAAGAGGGTAGACACCAAAGGTATAGCTTATCTCATAGTCATGTAGTTTTCCATCAGGGCCATCCGTTTGTACCATGAATTTTCCATCTTTTCTGTAAAAGGTAGAGATGATACCATTGTAGTTAAAGGTACTGTTGTTAAAGTCTGCTTTCACTGACTTTTCATCGGCCACCATCATCGCCAAGTCATGGTGTGAGCCTTGCCATGCATGCATCTCACTACTGTGACACTCAGCACAGGCTTTTTCGCCTACATAGCTTGCTTCGCTTGCAAACAATGAAGATATTAGGCCTAAAACTATAACTATTTTTTTACTTAAATACAAATTGAACTACCTTTTTTAATGTAATTAAAAAATTTTACTTTCCATGATTTTTACCGCATATTTTATCTTAATATATTTATATTAGATGTTAAAGACTAAATCCCGGAAAGCATTTCTTTAATAGCATAAGCTAAACGTTCTTTAGCTTCTTTCGCAGGTAAATTCTTCGCTTCTCCTTCTGCTGTTGAAAGACCTATAATTGCTCCGGTATTAGCATCCATAAGAATCAACAATATACCAGATGTAGGTCTTTCATGAAGTGTTTTCTGTCCCTCTTTATTTATTTTCTCTTCAACAGCATCGATATCAGTACCTGCCATATAGGCTACATAAAAATCTGGGTCTTTTACGACTGGCATTTTACCTTTTTTAGCCAGTTCAGCATTGATCATCTGTCGCATTTCTACATCAATGTCCAGATTATCACTGCGCTGTGTATTATCAATAATGCCACTGCCCTCAATGATCTCATACGTTTTGTATCCAGCTAAATTGACTTTTTCTGATGTTAATGCTTCAACCTCTATATCTTTAGTACTGGTACATCCGGTAAACCCTATGACCACCAAAGCAATCATTACACTTTTTAATACATTTAATCTTGACATTTTATTTCCTTGTTATAATTTTTTTAATTATAGCATATCAGGCGAATATCAATGCTCTGATGGTATTTACTTCTCAGGAAGGTCTAAATAGTCGAACAATGCCTGATAATACATTATCATAGTACCCACTCAGCAGAACAAACTCTAATTTACATAGATTACTAAATAAACTTGACAAGAAGTGACTAAAGGTTGTATAATAATTAAAATCAATAATTATTTAGGAGTAATCTATGAGTATATTAGAAAAATTAACCAACCAAATGCAAGGGACGATCGAATCAGGTGTTTCACTTGCACTACATAATAAAAATCAAGAAGTAGACCCTATACATTTAGTATGGGCATTATTGACAAATTCGGGATCGATCTTACATCAGGCACTTAATAAAATGAATGTAGATAAAGCAGCCATTGAACTTGAGACAAAAAGTATAGCCAATAAATTACCGACAGTCTCTTCTGTGACCAAAGAGAACATTAAACTCTCTCAGAACCTTGTACGCACACTTCAAAATGCTGAAGGTGTGATGACTGCTAATGGTGATCAGTATCTTGCTGTGGATGCTTGGCTTATGTCAAATGTCGGAGAAAGTTTTATCCGCGATACGATGTCAAAATATCTTGATATCTCTGAGTTTGAAAAGACCTTAGAGAGTATTCGTGGAGGGAAACAGATAGACTCACAATCGGGTGATGAAACATTAGAAGCCTTGGCGCAATATGCTGATGATCTAAACCAAATGGCACTCGATGGAAAACTTGACCCCGTCATAGGACGTGATGAAGAAGTGCAGCGTATGATGCAGATCCTCATTCGTAAAACTAAAAACAACCCCATTCTCATTGGTGAACCGGGTACGGGTAAGACAGCCATTGTTGAAGGACTGGCACAACGTATTGTAAACAAAGAAGTACCGTTAAGTCTACAAAATATGCGTGTGATGAGTTTAGATATGAACAGACTTATCGCAGGGGCAAAGTATAGAGGTGAGTTTGAAGACAGACTTAAATCTGTCATTGATGAAGTCAAAGAGTCAGCGAATGTCATTTTATTTATCGATGAAATTCACACCATTGTAGGTGCAGGAGCATCTGAAGGTGGTAATGATGCAGCGAACATCTTGAAACCGGCACTTGCACGTGGTGAGTTACATACGATCGGTGCAACCACACTTAAAGAGTATAGAAAGTACTTTGAAAAAGACACCGCATTGCAACGTCGTTTTCAGCCTGTAAAAGTAGATGAACCGAGTATCAATGAAGCATTGCAGATACTTAGAGGTATCAAAGGCAAATTAGAGACACATCATAATGTTAATATCACCGATTCAGCTTTGATCGCAGCAGCTAAATTGTCTGACAGATATATTACAGATAGATTCCTGCCCGATAAAGCGATCGACCTCATAGATGAGGCAGCAGCTGAATTAAAAATGCAGATAGAGTCTGAACCTACAGATCTAGCCAAGGCAAAACGTGAGATCTCTACACTGCAGGTAGAAAAAGAAGCACTCAAAATGGAAGAGAGCGAAAAAAACAGTGCTAGACTTGAAGAGATAGAAAAAGAGATTGCAGACTTGGAAGAAAAACGAGTCTCCCTACAAAATCAGTTTGACAATGAAAAGAATGTCTTTGATGAGATCGCAACCATAAAGACTACGATCGACTCTCTTAAAACACAGGCAGAGCATGTCAAACGTGAAGGTGATTTCAACAAAGCCGCGGAGATAGAGTATGGACAAATCCCTGCTGAAGAAACGAAGCTGGTTGAGATAGAAAAGAAGTGGACACTGATGATGTCTGAGGGTACACTGCTTAAAAACTCTGTAGATGAAGATATGATCGCAAGCATCGTAAGTCGTTGGACAGGTATCGCAGTCGCTAAGATGCTACAAGGTGAAAAAGAAAAGATCCTTGCCATAGAAAGCATTTTAAATGAAGAGGTTATAGGACAGGATGAAGCACTTAAAGCAGTGGCTCGCGCCATTAAGCGTAACAAAGCGGGGCTCTCTGACTTAAATAGACCTATAGGAAGCTTTATGTTCCTAGGACCAACGGGTGTAGGTAAAACTCAGGTAGCTAAAACACTCGCCAAATTCCTGTTTGACTCTGAGAAGTCTCTTATCCGTATCGATATGTCTGAATATATGGAGAAACATGCAGCCTCACGTTTGGTAGGTGCACCTCCAGGGTATGTTGGGTATGAAGAGGGTGGACAGCTCACCGAAGCGGTAAGAAGAAAACCATACTCAGTTGTCCTCTTCGATGAGATAGAAAAAGCACACCCTGATGTGTTCAATACACTCTTACAAGTGCTTGATGACGGACGTTTGACAGACAACAAAGGAGTGACGGTAGACTTTAAAAATACCATTATTATCATGACTTCTAACATTGCGTCAGATAAGATCATGACTATCACGGATAAAGAAGAACGAAGAGTTGCGGTAAATGAGGAACTCAAACGAAACTTTAAACCGGAGTTCCTTAATAGACTTGATGACCAGGTTATCTTTAATCCGTTGGACTTAGAAGCGATTACGAGTATTGTAGATATCTTGTTTAAAGATATTCAGAAAAAGCTTTCTGAACGTAATATTAGTATCACACTATCAGACAATGCCAAAGCCTACATTGCTGAAGCAGGGTTTGATCCGGTCTATGGTGCAAGACCACTTAAACGTGCACTCTACGAAGTCGTAGAAGACAGACTGGCAGAGCTTATCTTGGAAGACAAAGTTGTGGAAGGTTCTTCTGTGAGTTTTGATGTTGTAAATGGTGAAATAGAAGTAGATATTTCCTAATAAATTTATCTTGATAGTTTAAAAGCATTATTACCTTTGGTAGCTTTTAAACTTCTATATATCTAATTATAATTATTCCTTATCTCGAACAATTAACTTTATGCTAAACTATTTATTATAAAGGATAATTATGACAAAATTGATCAAAAAATCATGTTTACTTCTCACAGTATTACCTCTAGCACTATTTGCAACAGAGGTATCAACCCCTACCAAAACTAAAGATTTAGCTATCTTCTATAATGTACCTACAAATATTGAAAATAAGTACAACAAACTCGTAGATGAAAAACTTAAAGATATTGGTTTTAATTGCTTAGACCCACGTAAAAGAATCAATGATAAGTATAAACAGACCTGGGGTTCTAGCGAATTGGATATACTTAGTTTTATGCCAATTATGAAAGCTAGTACTATACTGCCACTTCTAAATATTGATCCCCGTATTGCTGGGTTTGCACCATTTAACTTACTCATACATAAAAAACTTGATGAAGACATTACACATGTCGGTCATTTGGCTCCTGAAGTGATGTTAGATATTTTAGGTATTGAAGATAATGAAGTCAGAAGAAAATTTTCTAATGACTTTAAAGTCTTAGATTCTACGATAGAGAAAGAACTAGGTGTCCATGGTGAAACAGTACCCTATAAAAAACTTTCCGAAAATACAATGATTAATTTTGAGTATGAATTTAAAACACCTAAAGATATGGAAGATTTTATAGATGAGTTTCAAATGAATTTTGAAATGACATTTACGGATAAAGGATATATGATCGCAGGATATCGTAATCATATGAAAGCTACCGATGATGCTAAAGAAATCCTTTCTAGTTATGATGGATTTTGGACATATTCTCTTTGTCACATGGAATTTTCTTATAAAATATTTGATACCAAAGGTGCCAGACCGGAGATGGGACTTTTTGCTCCATGTAGCATGTATATGTATATCAAAAAAGGAAGTAACAAAATAGTAGGGGGTATGCCAAGATTAAAAAATTGGTCTGATCTTCTAGAGGTAAAAGATGAAAAAAGATTAAAACTCATAGAAAAATATGATATTGAAATACCAGCGATACTTAAAGAATATGGCATGAAACTTATGCCAAATACTAACCCTCTATTGTCTAAAACATCCAAACTGGGTAAATAACTTTAGGATGATACCCTTTAACCATTTGGGTTGGATATTTAAAACGTTCGGACCTGTTATCTATCCTCAGTCTGTTCGTGTTTCTCTTTGTGATTTTTTAGAACCTCTAAAGCTTCATGCTACTGTTTTGGATGTGGGTGGGGGGACAGGTGTGATGTGTGAGTTTGCCCATACCTGTAGAGATGACCTTAATCTTACAGTGGTAGATCCTGCAGAAGGTATGTTTAAATATGCCAAAACGTATGTTAAGACACAGAAGGGAAGTGCAGAAGCTCTACCTTTTGAGGATAACAGTTTCGACATACTCCTGATGGGTGAAGCCTTACATCATTTTAAAGATATAGAGAAAGCCTTAAAAGAGACGTCACGTGTGCTTAAAAAAAATGGAAGTCTCTTTATCTATGATTTTGATGTCAATACATTTAGAGGTAAAAGTATCTGTACTGCAGAGAAACTGCTCGGTGAACCCGGAAACTTTTTTGAACCTGAAGCATTAAGAATACTCTTGGAAAGTTACGGCTTCTCTGCAGGTTTTAAGCAGCATGGCTGGCGTTATACTATGCATGCACAGTTAAAGAGATAAAAGGTTTAGACCTTAGTAACCAGCTGCTCTGTCTTTATTATCTTCATTATTACCGATCGCCGCACCGGCAATGGCTCCGACACCAGCTCCGATGATAGTAGCACCAGTATTACCACCTATGGCTTGACCAATGAGCGCACCGGTACCTGCACCGACAAGTGCTCCTGTTTCCGTTTTTGTTGCACATCCTGTAAACATAATGAGCGCAGCACTTGCAACTGTCAATAAAGTTAAATTGATTGTTTTCATTTTATGACCTCCAATATTTAAATTTCATACCTATTATAACACAAACCTCAAAGAAAAAAACAAGAGTAATTTTGTCGTAATTGACATTAGATTTTAAAAGTCATATAATCAATATAAGGGATCTATCTTACTTGCGCAGGGTAAGTAAAGAAAAGTCCAATGAGATGAATAAAAGGATATTTATGGCAAAAAAGTTAACTAAAAAAGAAGAGAAGAAAAAAGCATTAGCAAAAGTAGCAAAGAAAAAAGCTTCGAAAAAATCTGCTAAAAAAGCCGAAAAGAAAAAAGCGGACAAAAAAGCTGTCAAGAAAAAATCTGCTAAAAAGAAAGACAATAAAAAGTCTAAAAAGAAGAAAAAAAAGTCTAAAAAATAAGTAGATTATCTATGATGTTTTGTTAAAAAAGCATTGAGTTGATTGGCAAAGGCATGGGCATCTTTTTGTCCAAATGCTTTTGGTCCACCTGTCATCTCTCCACTCTCACGTATACTCTCCATTAAGTTTCTCATCGCTAAATACTGTTTGATGTTATCAACAGAATAAAGTTCACCTCTATGGTCTATGGCATGTGCATCTTTAGAGATGATACGATCTGCCAAAGGAATATCAGCGGTAATGACCAGGTCACCTTCTTCGCAGAGTTCTACAATAAGATGATCGGCCTCATCTGCACCTTGATCTACGATAATATATTCTATGTATTGCGATTTGCCTACGTGGATCTTTTTGTTCGCTATGACTTTTGTTGGAAGTTTTAAACGCTCAATGCTTCTTAGTACAATAGGTTTAAGAAGATTAGGAAAAGCATCCCCATCTATAAAAAGTGTCATTTACTATGATCCATTATCTCACAAACTCTTTGACACGTCCAACTTCACCAGAACTTAGACGTACTTTGATACCGTGTGGATGGGTAGGGGAGTTAGTGAGTATCTTTTGAACTTTTCCATAGGTGATATAGCCTGTGGATTGATCTTCTTTGAGAACAATGCCAACATTCATACCATACTTGATCTCTGCTCGTTTCTGCCCATCCATTTTACGCCTTAGGTTCGTAGTTGAGTACTTTTTTGACGGTGTCGACAGAACAGAAGAAGAGGGCATCAAAAACTGGATTTAATTTTGTTTTATTATCATCTATCATGTCAAAAGGTTGAAAAAAGAAACCTGGACCATCTTGCGGGTCAGCAGGTTTTACATGAAAAACGATGGGTTTGAGTGTACGTACGACATTGAGTATTTTTTTATAGTTCTTTTCGTCTTTCTTTGGAAGCAGATTGTCCTGCTTACTTTCATTTACACGGGCTTTAAGTAAGAGTTGCAGTTTATCACTGAAAATGACCTTGTTCCATTTAATAGCACCTAACTCTATCTTAAACTCAGAGTTTCCGGCAGTCAGAGGATGAGGCTTTGTCTCACGTATAGCTTCTAAGAGCTGGAGAAAAAAGTTTTTTCCTCCAAAATTCTTTGCACAGAGTAGGAGTTTTTCATGATGGAGTTTTTTTTCTTCATCGCTTAAAGTATTGAAATCGCACATAATAGTTATCTTTGTTTTTATTTTCCGCATTATAGCATACATCTTAGTTTAATATATTTATTATATAATTATAATAATTATAATTAATGGATATCTATATGAGCAAGACACCGGAAACAGAAAATATATCGACATATGCAGAGTATGGAGACATAGATCAGGAACAATTAGAAAGAGATATTGATGCCATAAAAGAAACGATGCCAGCAGTAGGGGAAGAAGACTTTCAACACT
>JAUVCL010000095.1 GCA_030595845.1 Campylobacterota bacterium | reverse complement strand
CCAATACCGTCTTTCTTAAAATAGATTGCACCCTCTTTTGCCTGAGTTGCACCCGTGGTGATCGTAAATCCGTCAAATGTCGCTGCTGTTTGTCCTGACATTTCAATACCCGCATTCCCCGTTGTTGTATTGATCACAAGGTTTTTGACTGTCCCTGAGTAACCATCATCAATATCAAAATAATCATCGGTACAGTGTGAGATAGTCACATTGGTAAGGTTCACTGTACCACCCCAGATCTCTATACCATCATCATCAGAGTAATCTACCGTGATATCTTCAACGATTGTTCCAGATCCTACACCGATAAAACTAAGTCCATTGATCTCTTTGTCTTCTGCCATCGTGATCCCTGAGTTGAGCACCCGTACATATTTTAAGATACCTGAACTGTCAGCCAGATCTGTAGCATCTGCACTATAAGCAGTATTGACCTCATAGGGATTTACCTGAGAATTTCCTGCATGTCCGATAATAGTCAATCCACCCCAAAGTCCAACTTCTTGTGCCGTTGTATCTTGTGATGTAAAGGTAATAGGATTTGGCTCTGTACCAAGCGCATATATTTTGGCACCTTTATCAACGATCATATAAGAGGTTGCATCTCCTGTACCTGGAAGACCGACAATCGTTGTTCCCTCCTGGATTCTAAGTTCTGCTCCCGGAGTCACCACAACAAGACCATCAAGTTCCCATGTCTTCTCTGAAGTAAGTACGGTACATCCTGTCAACTCACCTGAAAGTGTTGCTGAAGTGGGGATAGCACAGAGTACATTACCCGAACCATTATCAAAAGCCGTCTTAAGTTCGGTAGATGAATCACCTGTAAACTCCAAGCCTACATCTGTCGTTATCGCAACATTTTCAAATGATACATTGCTGATATCTGCTACCCCTTTAGAGTGAATGGCTCCATCTGCTACAATTTGTCCACCGTTATGAATGATCGTACCGTTTTTAAAATGTCCGCCAATACCGTCTTTCTTAAAATAGATTGCACCCTCTTTTGCCTGAGTTGCACCCGTGGTGATCGTAAATCCGTCAAATGTCGCTGCTGTTTGTCCTGACATTTCAATACCCGCATTCCCCGTTGTTGTATTGATCACAAGATTTTTGACTGTCCCTGAGTAACCATCATCAATGTCAAAATAATCATCGGTACAGTGTGAGATAGTCACATTGGTAAGGTTCACCGTACCACCCCAGATCTCTATACCATCATCATCAGAGTAATCTACCGTGATATCTTCAACGATTGTTCCAGATCCTACACCAACAAAGCTAAGACCGTTGATCTCTTTATCTTCCGCCATGGTAATACCTGAGTTAAGAATATATACATTTCTTAAAATACCTGAACTATCAGATAAGTTTGTAGCATCTGCTTCAAATGCAGTATTGACTTCATAGGGGTTTACTTGATCATTTCCTGCATGTCCTATAATAGTCAATCCGCCCCATTGCCCGACTTCTATGCTGGTAGGGTTTTCAACACGCTGAAGAGAAGTAAAGATGATCGGTTCATCTGTTGTACCCTCAGCAATAATTTTAGCACCCTTGTCAACGATCATGTATGAAGTTGCATCACCTGTTCCATCCAAACCTGCAATCACCGTTCCTGCTTCTATCGTAAGTGTTACACCTGTTTTAACAACAACCAATCCATCCAGTGTCCATAATGTCTCTTTATTCAATGTCATATTCGTATCAATTTCACCGCTGAGTGTCTGTTTAGGTAAAAAGGCTGCATCAGCTATGCCTGTATCTGATGCTACTGTAGCAGTCTCAGAAAGGCTCCCCGTTGTTGTCGTTGTATCTCCAGTGATTGTTACGCTTGATGGTGACTGATTTACCGTGGTATCTCCACATCCTGTCATGGCTGCGATCACTGCTGCTGAGAGTGCGATATTTTTCAAATTTGTCATTTTTATTTCCTTAAACATGATTTAAACCTTCCTCGGTTTTGTTTGCAGAATAGTGACAAGTTTTGATAACACAACAGTAACACAGTGGTAACATTTATGTTACTGTTTATGAGGAAAAGAGGTCGTAAAAAAAGTATATATAGAGATAAAGAGAAAGGGAATAACTACAAATAGAAACGTGTGTCATTCTATCTACAAAGGGGAAGACAGCGTAAAGTAATGATTAATGGGGATAAGTGTTATCAATTTGTTATGCATAATGGGTAGTATTGCCCATCTCAATAGAGATACACATCAAATGAAAGGAGAAATAATGAACATAACAAAACTGTTAAAAAAAGTAGTTAAACAAGATGGGAAAAACTCACTGAACGCAAGAACCATCCTAAAACTTAAAAATTCAAAAGAATTTTCTTACCTCGTTGATCCAACAAGAGCATAGTTGGCTCATGAAAGAAGTTACGCTTAGTTCTTCCCAAAAGGGTTCATTCCACCCTTCATTCCCATTGCTTGAGACTTTTTATTGTCCTCAGCCATTTTATTGGCTTCATTCATCGCAGCCATCAGCAGTATTTGTAAATATGCTTTGTCATCCATCAAAGAATCATCTATCGTTAGGTCTATGACTTCACCAGCACCATTTGCAGTAAGCTCCACAAGACCACCACCTGCTTTTGCCGTAAAGTGCACATTTTTAGCCTGTTCTTGTATCTCTTTGGCCTTTTCCTGCATCTCTTCCACCATTTTACCCATGTTACCTAGATCCAAACCTTCAAACATTATTCTAACCCTTCAAATTCTTCAGCAATGCTGTTGTCATCATCGAGTATGACAATTTTAGGTAAATGGGCATCTGCTTCTTCTTCATTCATCGTTGCATACGCAATAATAATGATCTTATCACCTTTGTGTACTTTTCTGGCCGCTGCCCCATTCAGACAGATATCTCTTTTCCCTGCTTCACCAGGAATGATATAGGTAGAAAAACGCTCACCGTTATTTACATTGACAATATCGATCTTTTGACCTACCCGCATATTTGCTGCATCCAAAAGTTCTTGATCAATAGTAATAGAGCCTACATAATTTAGATTTGCATCTGTTACCGTAGCTCTATGTAATTTAGAATAAAGCATTGTAATATTCATAATCTTGTTCCTATTTATAAATTATTGGAATTATACCAAAATCCTCTATGTAACACTATTATACTGAAAATTGTGAGGAAATTGAGGGTGCAGCCCTAAAAAATCAGGATAGGGCTGCTTAAAATAGTTGGGAGACTACTATTTTACTAGGGATGCTGGAGATATTGGATCTCCCCACATCATATCAGGGATAACAAATTCAGAAACTACATTTCCACCGATAATGTGCTCATCAATGATTTTGTTAATTTTCTCTTTTGTTAAGCTAACATACATCACATGCCCTGGCTCTACCAACATGATTGGACCATTTGCACAACGGTTCATACACCCTGTCTGTATAGGTGTTACTGTACCAATAATTCCTTTTTCCATCAATCTCTGAGCAAGGTGCTGAAAAAGTTCTTGTGATTCTTTATCATCTGCTTTTACACAAGATGGCTTTGGCATCCCCGGAGGTGCTGACTGCTGACATTTGAAGATGTAAAACGCTGGTTGTGGTATACCTGGAATCATGATAATCCTTTAGATTTTAATTGGGAGTATTTTACTCTGATTTACTTAATTTTAGTTTATTGTTGACAAATATCAATCATTTCCTAAGCCACTTAGATTATAATTCACAATATTAGGAGTCTGTCAGATTAGTCTGATCGAAGCGAAAATTTCAGCTTTTTAGTCAGGTTTTTCATACTTTTGAGGCGAATAGCCGTAGCTATTTAACGATAAAGTATGGAGAAGATGGCAAAAAGATGTAATTTGTAGCCGATTGAGCACTAATCCGATAGACTCCATACAAAGGACATGACCCATGCATTACCCTGACTTTTATACACAAATACCTCCTATTAAACTCTATGACCCATTAAGTAACTTTCTCGGTGCCTTTGAAAAAGGTGAAGTAGAGATATCTTATCTTGACTGCGTCAAATTGGCAGGACACTCCTGTCCTACGGTGGCAGGCGCTTATCTTATGGCACAAGAAGGGTTAAAAGCACTGTATGTGGGGGAACCTCCGGTCAGAGGAAACATTAGGATAGAGATGAAAGAAGATGAGAAGGAAGGCGTTACCGGAGTTACCTGTAACATCCTCTCTTTCATCCTAGGTGCCAGTGGAATAAACGGATTTAAAGGCATACAGGGGAAATTCTCCAGAAATAACCTTGTATCTTATGATGCACCCATCTCTACAGAAGTAAGACTCATTCGCCTAGATACCAAACAAAGCGTGAACCTTTCTTATGATCCCTCTTCAATCAAAGCTGATGAAAAAATGATGCCACTCATGGGCAAGAATCTGAAGGGACTTGCGACACAAGAAGAGCAAAAAATGTTTCATACCCTTTGGCAAGCAAGGGTGGAAGAGATTCTTTTAAACACAAAGATGCACCATAACTTAGTGAGTATTTCGCATACTATGGAAAGTAACCATTCTGAATAAAATAATCTTAGATGCTAGAGATCTACAACATCCTGAACCTCTTGAAAAAGGCATGAAAACACTTGATTCCCTAGGAGAAGATGAATACCTCTATATGCTACATCATAAAAAACCTATCCCCTTAATTGATTTTGCAAAAGAGCAAAACTATCAAGTCATCCATTCCAAAGATGACAAAGAACAATGGCATATACTTATCTCTAAGAATAGAGATATCAATTTAAGTGATTTTCTCTCTTTGATCAAATAACATAGGGGGAAATGGTGTTGTGAGGACACAACACCCTACATAGCTTATATACTTAAAAGCTCTCTTACAACGACCCTGTCATCAAAAGGATGTTTCACCCCTTTGACCTCCTGATAGTCCTCATCCCCTTTACCAAGAATAAGCAATACTTCATTCTCTTCCAGTGCTTCAAGCGCTAATTTTATCGCATAACGTCTATCGGGACAGGCAGTAACATGATCTTTACCATGTAAGCCTACTAAAATATCTTCAAGGATCATTTCAGGTACTTCATCACGAGGGTTATCGCTTGTCACATAAATCTTATTGGCATATCTGCCTGCAACGGCACCCATACGAGGTCGCTTCTCTTTATCTCTGTTCCCGCCTGCACCAAAGACAACAGAAATATCTCTGTCTTTCATCGATTCAAGTACAGCATGCATGCCGTCATCTGTATGGGCAAAATCTACAATGACCAGAGGGTCACGAGAAACCACTTCCATACGCCCCGAAACACCGGCAAAGTATTCTACTACCTCACAGATCTCTTCAATATTTCTACCCGTGAGCATCTGTACCGAGCCAATGGCAGCCATAAGATTAAAAAGGTTGAAAAGTCCCACCATTGGAGAGTGAAATGTTGCTTCTGTACGTAAATGTTTAATACCTGCTGTAATACCGTGGAGCAGAGAAAAGGCCTGTACTTTAAAAGTCGCAGGTTCATCCACACCATAACTCTGCGCACCGACTGGATTGTATGTAATATTTTTAAGATCATCTTTATTAAGAAGTTTAGGTGACTCATCTGCAAAAAAGAGACTCTTTACCCGTCTATACTCTTCTACGGTACCATGATAGTCCAAATGATCCGAGGTAACATTGGTATGCACTTTCAGTGCAAATTCAAGTCCCTCAATACGCTTTTGGTCTATCGCGTGAGAACTGACTTCCATAATGAAGTAATTACATCCCAAGTCCATGGTCTGCTTCATATTGTGCAGTGTTTCAAGTATCGAAGGCGTGGTCATACTCTTATCTTCTATACGCTTCTCCTGGGCAAACAGACCTCTTGTTCCCTGTAATGCAGGTTTCTCATCAAGATCCAATAGAAAAGAGTATATAGCTGCTGTTACGGTCGTTTTACCATTGGTTCCGGTAACACCCACAACTTTCATCTTCTGAAGATCCCAAAATGTAATGAGATCTTCTACTAATAGCATTTTGGGTTTAAGTTCTAACTTATCATAATACGCACTGTTTTGGGCTGTTTTAAGAAAAAGTGTTTTCTCGTCAAGTTTACTTGTATCATCACTAAGAAAGTGATAACCGTCTTTTTGAAAGTCTAATTTCACTCTTTAATACCACTCACGACATGATAAAGGGCAAGTATCTCCTGATCATTCCCAAACAGACTTATTGAGGCATCCAGGTACCCTAACGCCATTTCATCAAAGCCCTCTTCTGATAATTGTTTCACAAAATGCATAAATTCATCTTTATTGCTGATCACCACTTTGGTTGAGAACATAATATCTTCAAAGGTTTGCTTAAAGCTTCCCCTGTCCTTTACTAGATCCATAAAGTCACTATAACGGATACCGTCACCATATTCTACTTGCTCTTCCATAGGCTGAAGCAAACGTTCTTCCAATTGATGTTTGGAAGTGTCTAATGTCTCAAGAAGTCCATCAATAATATCTACAGCATTCTCTTTTTCGCTTTTAATCACCTGATAATAATCAAACAAAGCCTGTGCTTCTTCTCCACTCTCTATCCCCAGATCACTTAAATAAACACCAATTTTTGCTTCATCTAATGCAGGATAGTCTTTGAGGATCAATCCATAGCTTCTCAGTGCATTACTAAAGTCACCCTTAAGAAACTCATTCTCTGCCCGTTGAAGTAGCAATTCTTGGCTTATCTTATTCATATTAACCTAACTGATCCAATTTATCTTCAAATCCTGCCGGTACATTCATCACTGTGATCTCTGGATGTATCAATGTTTGCATTTGTCTCTCTACACCAAACTTAATCGTAGTTCCCGAAGAGCCACATCCTACACAGGCACCCTGGAGCTGTACATAGACTTTCCCCTCTTTAATGGCGATTAGGGTAATGTCTCCTCCATCAAGTTTAATAGAAGGTCTTACTTTCTCTATCACACTCATTACTGCCGGTTCTAACTCTTCATCTGAAAATGGTATCAATCTATATCCTTACATTTACATCACACATTGGATGTCTTATTCATATTATTATAGCAAAATCATAGTAAATTTTTCTACTATTTACCTTAACTGAGTTATACACTAAAAGTGTTATTTTGTCAATGGTAAAGGAGAGATTAGTGTAAAAAGGTTTTTAATACTTAAGAGGAAGTATTCAAGGCAAAGCCTTGAAATACGGGTCTGCCGTGGTAATTATACGAGTTCGATAATTGCCATAGGTGCTGCATCACCCTTTCTCATACGTGTTTTAATAATTCTTGTATATCCACCATTTCTATCTGCATACTTTGGTGCGATTTCGTTTACAATTGTATTTGTACACGCTTTGTGTTGTAACATTGCAAAAATTGCTCTATGTGCATTAAAATCACCAGTCGATGCTTTTGTGATCAATTTTTCATAGTAGCTTCTAAGCTCTTTGGCTTTTGGCAATGTAGTCTCAATTCTACCTTCTTTTGTTAAAGCAATAGAAAGGTTTTTAAGAAGCGCTGCTCTGTGAGAAGACGTTCTGTTTAATTTACGGTAACCATGCTTATGTCTCATGTTCGTCCTTTA
>JAUVCL010000207.1 GCA_030595845.1 Campylobacterota bacterium | reverse complement strand
GAGGAATTAATGTATTACATCTGTAATAACATTAAAAAAGATAGAACGTAAACGCCCTACCTTTATCTTGAGTACACTACTTTGAAAGAAGCTATTCTATTACAATACTCCATGAGTCTATAGTACCTATATCCCCTGGAGACCAGTCAATTACGGTTAATCCCCACATACCATTTGCATCTAAACCATTAAATCCACTTAGTGTCTCTTCTGGTTTATAGCTTCCGGTAAATGGTGCAAAACCATCCAATATAAGCGTAGTAGCATTGTCTTCGAATACCGTATCTACATAGTTGTCTCCATCATTACCATTACCAACACTGAGTGCTCTCTTGGTACCAGATGGACTTACAAGATAGATATCCAGATCCGAATCATGTGTATGCATAATATTTACAGTCACTGTGATTCTAGTAACAGACTTAACAGCATTTGCCGTAGCAATACTAGATGTAACTCCTGTACTAACACTATCTGGTATAGGATATACAGTAGAAGAGCCAAACAACGTAACAAGTGGCTCATCAGAAGCTACTGCAGCTGTATTAGCTGATTCATCTTCAATACCACATCCTATAAAAAAGGAACTCATTAATAAAGTTATTAACCATAATCTCATCTTTTTTCCTTATCTGTTTATTTTAAATAGAGCCCCCCAAGACTTAATTAGTCACAAGGCTGTCTATTTGATCCTCTTCTTACTCAGGTTTAGGGCATAAACTACACTCAGCTTCTTTTGTAGCCGAAACACTTCCATTGAGTGAGCCATTTGCATCTACCCGCACCAAGTTTGTCTGTATTACAGTATTTGATGTTGATAAATACGTACCAGTGATTGTTTTACATTGTTCAAACTCTTCTGATGTATTCAACCTTGGATCATTTGCTGGATATAGGTTGTCATATGTTACTGATACACCTGCAGTAGGATCATATACATTAACATTAGTCAATAATGAGCCATTTTGATCATTACAAACATTAATCTCATAACCAACTTCCACCGCAACATGACCATCTTTATCAACAAGGTATGTCGTACATTGTTTTTCGAGTGACATAGCAAAAGTCTGAATGACTTCAGGACATTCAGCTACATTTGATGTCACCGAAGCTGATCCATTATTATACGTTGCAGTTACAGCATCTTTCGCAGGGTTCTGAATATCAGAATAATCATACGTATCAGAGAAAACACCTCCACTGCTTACTGAAACTGTATCTATATATCCAAGATGTGTACTCTCTAGTGAGATATTACTAAGCTCTCCAAAACCAACGTTAGAGATTTCATATTTAAATACATTATCTAAAGTCACATAATCTACTGTTTGGACTTTAGATGAAATACACATATTGGTGATCTCAAGTTTACAAGTATTTAATTCACCCAAAACAAAATCTTTTAACTGTGCATTTACACGGTGAGATGAACGTGTTTCCATTAGAAAACTACTAAAACACGGTATCTGGTCACCTAAAAAATAACTTAGGTTAATACCTCCCTCAAAAAAGCTATTGGGAGGGAACATATCACCTGCTGTACCACCTTTTGGTGTATATTTCATATCCGCCCAGGATTCAGTATAGTCTCCATTTGAGAGAGCATAAAATGTTTCAGCATCATCAGTAGAATCTACATTTAGAAGTCTCAAGTTGATCTTTTGGCTAGTATCCCACGCATAAAGTTTTATGTTACCTGCCCGACCTCCTTCTGTAAATTCTGCCAACATCAAAATATCGCCATCTGTATGTTTACCGGTAAAAGTTCCATCAGGATCCATACCTACCTTCTCTTGAAAAAACCATACTCCCATCTGAGCTGAACCATCTGTTGAAAAACGGTCACCCGCTAAAAAGACATGCAGTTCATCACCTGCATCACCACTTACACGGTATGCTGCAGCGTAAGCATTTTCTATATCATCTTTATCCGGAACCGAACCATGTTTCCATTTCCATTGTGATACATCACGAATATCTTTTGATCCACCACCAACAAAAATACTCATATTCTTTCCATCGTGCAAGAGACGCGTTTGCGCTACTTCATCATACGTTGTAGAGAAGGCATGAGTTGGTGGACCTTGCCAATCATCAACCATATCAGTTGGATTTGAATCATTGAGGTCACCCTCCAATTCAAATGTACCAAAACCAAAGTGCGCTGCACTTACAGGTGTCGCAAAACCCACCAAGACTATTGCGACAATCGTTACCATTTTGAACCAGTGTGCAAACATTTGACACCAGTCACTATCATCATAACTTTTCATAGGATATCCTTTCTCGTATTCCTATTATCTAGAAAAGAGCCAGGCCTTTATTTGAGTGGGCGGAACTCTTTCCAACTCAAGTTGTCAAGTTCCTTCGAAACGAATCTCTTTAAGAGAAGTGTTCCGTAGTCTTATAAATCTAGTATACGCTTCATATAATTTATTATTATTTATGATTTGAGATTAATTTATTTTTACATATAACTATTTACAATATAGGTAGAGATAGCGCTTACTTATAAAGTACGCAGATAGCAAGAGTGACGAGTGCTTAAAAGAGTAGTTATTGGATGAGTATATATTGCTATACCTGTTAACACAGGCACAAGCACTTTACAGTCTATCGTTCACTCAAAGCATTTTGTTTAGCACGGAGGATTGGTTTTAAGATGTAGTCAAGTACTGTTTTCTTTCCAGTCACAACATCGATATCTGCTGTCATACCGATAATGATCTGCAGTCTATCATTATAGTTGCCCAAGAAGTTTTTGTCCGTTTTTACACGTACAAGGTAGTAATGTTTACGATCGATCTCATCAACAATCGTATCGGCACTAATATGGGTTAAAACACCTTGTAATGATCCATAGATCGCAAAATCATAAGCTGCAAACTTTACTATGACTCTCTGGCCTGGATGTAAAAAGGCAATATCTGCTGGACGGATCTGTGCTTCTATCAAAATAGTATCTTCTAAAGGAACGATCTCGACAAT
>JAUVCL010000153.1 GCA_030595845.1 Campylobacterota bacterium | reverse complement strand
TGAAGACACCTCTCCCCGCTTTATATAAATAGGCTTCTGACTCATCAAGACTACTTGCAGCACTGCTAACATAAAGTCCCCCACCAACAGAAAACCCATTCAGGCACCCAGATCTATAGATCAAGCTCCCACCTATCGCTGCGATGGCATGGTTTTCTCTTACTTTAATATCATTTACTTCGAGTTCATTCTTCCATCTATACCCAAAGCTGTTAAAACGTACACGTTTGTAAAATATCCCTTGAGCGAACATATCTCTAATATTATCGACATCTCCCGGGTCTTCATTATACGTTTGGAACATATCACACCTTATACTGTGTCTTATCGTATCTTCCATGTCAACCATATCATCCGCACTGAATACTGTTCTAACTGTTTCTTCCGGTTCAACGATATCTTCCATCCCGTATACTGTACCCAGTAACGCTATCCAGAGCCACCCTGATCTTAATTCTCTCACTCTTTATTTCCCCAACATAATGTTATTTTCTTTTATACTAACCCAAACAGGATTCCCTGCTTCCATTTTCATATTTTCTAATATCTCTTTGGATATCACCGAAACGATCTTGTCGTGACTGCCTATATCTATCAATACCTTGGCGTTTTCAAGATCTGTATCTATCTTTTCAACGATACCTTCGAGTCTATTCTCTTCAAATTTTTCATCACTTACTTCAGAGAGTAAAACTGCAGATGATTTAAAGATCACAGTCACGTACTGATCTTTTTCGATATGCAGATTTTCTACAGCTTCTTTCGTAATGACTGAAACCAGCACTTGCCCACTTTTCAACTCCAAATGTATCTTTGCATTTAGATCTTCACACACTACTGAGACAACCTTAGCACGCATCTGATTTCGGGCAGAAATTTGTAGAGAGAGTCTTTCAATGGTCTTGAATGTACCACTTTGGATATCAGTCAATTCTGATAACCTTTTTAAGAAATGCGTATGTTCTCTTTTAAGCATTGCATAGTTTTCAAGCAGTTGTTTACCATAGGCCGTAATAGTCGTACCACCACCATCTTTCCCCCCTGTCTCTCTACACACTATGGGTTCTGATGAGAGAGAGTTCATCGTATCTACTGCTTCCCATGCACTCTTATAACTCATGGGTACTGCTTTGGCCGCCTTTGAAATAGACCCCTGTTCTTCTATAGCATGTAAAAGTGATATACGCTTCTCAAGTAAGAAAGGTTGACCTAACATTTCTAAAGTAAGTGGCGATGAGAGCTCCATTCTGATGGTCCTTATGTTTTAAACTATATAACGATATATTATCCTTATATACCTTAAGATATAACGGTAGTATTTAAAATGAGTTACTTTATCCATTCAAAGCGTGCCAATAAGCCTGCAGTAGAGGTATACCCTACTTCGATAAAGCGCAATTCTCCTTTAGCATCATATATAAATGTAGTAGGATATGCTTCTACTTTAAACTGCTTTGCCCAAGTACCTTCACTGTCATTAAATACTTTAAAACTCAGATTATGCTCTTGCATATACGCTTGTACTTTTACATTACTTCCAGAATTAACGGCAATGGTCAACACCTCATATTTTTTAGACACAGCCTCTATATTCGGTGCTTCAAATTTACATGTCGGACACCACAGAGCCCAGAAATGTATGAGTATAGGTTGATCCGTGGGAACGGTAAATTTACTGCCATCCAACAGTTGTAGCTCTATCTTTGGAAGCTGTGATGAAGTCAGATCAGGTTTACGAAGATAACTTATAATATTACTTAATATAAACATAAGTACTATCGCTATGAGTATCTCTTTAAATATAGATTTCCAATTCCATTTCTTAGACTTTATACGACTTATCATACTTTCAACCTTGTAAGTACTTGCTCCAATTGAGCTACATAACTGCCACCATAAAGAGCCACATGGACTAAGAGTGGGTATATCTGATAAAGTGGTACTTTAACTTCATAAAAGTCATCACTTAAAGGATGTACCTCTTCATAGACTCTAAAAAATGTCTCTCCAAAGGTATCAAACATCATTATGAAAGCCAACTCCATCTCTTTATCTCCAAAGTAGAGTGCTGGATCAATGACGATAGCACCATTCATATTAAACAATATATTACCACTCCACAGATCTCCATGTAAAAGTGATGGTGTGATCAAAGAGATATCGATACGTTTATAGAGATCTCGACATAAACCCTCTAGCCTATCTAACATCTCTTTACTTATCTGACCTTTATCATAACAGATCTTAGCCATAGGCATGATGCGCATTTGTCCCAGAAAAAGTGTCCAGTTGTATTGGGTCTGTTCATTCTTTTGATCAAAAGGACCAATGGTTGTGTCATAGTAGTAACCGTACATTCGACTTTCATTTGTTACGCTATGGAGTTTACTTAACAATTTAGCTGCCCCAACCTCTTGTGTAACTTGTCTTTGTTTTGTTTCTTCAATATATTCAAGGAGCAGAAAGGTATCTGATACAGCATAGACTTTGGGTACAGCTATATCATATTTATTAATATCTCTAAGCATCCTCGCTTCTGTTTTCAAAACTTCAGAGCTTGCTGAAGTTTTGAGTATATAACTGTCACAGGCAGTCTGTAGTTTATAGATATCCCCTACCTGACCTTTTGTAAAAAAATCTATTTCTTGAACTTCTGTCTTCAATATAGCTGAAAGTTGTGCTCTAAGTGCTTCCATCTAATCGAGATCCACATCATCCCAAAATTCATCGAAATCTAAGTTGGTCATGGCACTTTCATCATTGATATTCTTTTCCATAAGCCTTTTCTGCTCATTGTCAAAATATTGTTCAAGTGCTTCTTCAAGCATGGTATTGATATCTTTTTTGAGCATTTCAGAAAAGAGTTGCAGGTTTTCTACCGTTGATTGTTTAAATTCTATTTTTATGCTGTCATTCATAAAGTGATTGTATCAAAAATTTGATACAATCACCTATGGAACTTACAGATAAAAATTATGAAACGATCATCAAGAACAATGAGAATCCAGTCTTTATAGACTTCTACTCTCCTACCTGCGGTCCTTGTCAAATGCTTACAAAACTCATAGATGAAAGACTTGAAGCATATGGAGAAGAAAAAGGTATCAACGTAGTCAAGTGTGATGTCTCAAGAAACCCTAAATTGGCAGAAGCATTCAAAGTACGCTCTGTCCCTTTTACTATCACAGTGATGCCCAATGAAAAGCTCAAGTATCCAGAGTTAGGTTTGAAGAATGAGACCTATTATTTTGAACTCATCGATAAACTGGCAGGAAAAGGATCATTTTTTTCTCGCTTGTTTACTTGAGATAGACTACACATAATTTACATACTCACATACTAAACTAGATACAATATCATCATAGAAGGATCATGACATGAGGCAAACATTTGAAGTCATTAATGTAAAGTGTAGTGGATGTGCCCATACACTGAAAACTGCTTTAAAAAAAGAGTTTGGAGAAATAGAAGTCAACCTAGAACTAGAACCAAGACAAATCACCCTAATCATTGAAGAGAGTGCCATCACTGCCCTTCGTACAAAGCTCAAAAAGCTAGGCTACCCTATGAGCGATGAAGATCTATCTACCATCGAAGGGTTTAGTACCACTGCTAAAAGTTTCGTTTCTTGTGCTGTGGGGAAGATGGGGTCGTAGGTTTATCTACTTCCCGAACAAATAGATCAATTCAGGAAACAAAACAATAATGCCCAACGCCACTAACTGTAATAAGATAAACGGTATCACGCCTTTATAAATAGCTCCCGTACTTACCTTATCTCCTGCAGCACCTTTGAGATAGAAAAGTGCAAAACCAAATGGTGGTGTGAGGAAGGAGGCCTGCAGGTTCATAGCTATGAGTATAGCGAACCACACAGGATCTATGCCGAATGATGCTACGATAGGGACGAAGATAGGCACAACCACAAAAGCGATCTCAATAAAGTCGATGAAGAAGCCTAAGAGGAAGATGACAAGCATAGCAATAAGAATGAACATCCATTTGTCACTCATATCTCCCCCAAAGAATTCCATAGCCATATCTCCTCCGCCCAGTTCATTGAAAACAAGTGAGAAGGCAGTAGCACCAATGAGGATCATAAAGATCATTGCGGTAAGTTTGACAGTTTCTATGGATGCATAGCGAATGAGTTCAAAAGAGAAAGTACGATTAAATACAGCCAGTAATCCTGCCCCCAGTACACCTATGGCCGCAGATTCAGAAGGAGAAGCAATACCCATAAAAATGGATCCCAGTACTACTGCTATGAGTAACAAAGGAGGTATGATCGCTTTGAGTGCTTCTTTGACGATTTCACCGTAAGGTTCATCTGAAACGATAGCAGGTGCAAGCTCTTTATTTAAATGCGCCACTATCAAAATGTAAAGTACATACAAAATGATAAGTAACAGTCCCGGCACTACTGCGGCACGAAAAAGATCACCCACAGAGAGATGCATCTGATCCCCAAGAATGATGAGAACGATGGAAGGCGGAATAAGCTGTCCCAACGTACCACTCGCAGCGATACTCCCCGAAGCCAATGCAGGACTATACTGATGCTTTAACATCAAAGGTAAGGCGATAAGACTCATCATCACTACCGAAGCACCAACAATGCCTGTACTTGCAGCCAATATAGCCCCCACAAGTACCACAGATATAGCCAAACCACCCCTCACCTGCCCAAAGAGTTTCCCCATAGAGAGTAACAAGCCTTCTGCCATCTTGGACTTTTCAAGTATCAACCCCATAAAGATGAAAAGAGGCACTGCCATCAGCGTGACATTACCCATGATCCCATAGGTTCGGTACGGAAGCATTTCCAATACATGCAGGCCAACTTCATCGGTGATCAGT
>JAUVCL010000077.1 GCA_030595845.1 Campylobacterota bacterium | reverse complement strand
ATTTTTTCACTTTATATCTTGATTTAAGCGTAGTATTTTATAATGTATTATAATTATCTCTATTCCAAGGAATGACATGCGTCTCTTTTTTTTACTCTTCTCTTTATTGATGCTCTCTGCCTGTGCTACTACTCCAGAGGTTTCACCTACACATGAGAAAACATCTACAGATAAAATACTCACCAATAAAAGTGATGCGGAAGAGGCAAAAAGTGAATACAAGGCCTTGCAGGAGCAACGTACCGCACAGTAACCCCTCCTATTAACCTTAGATTAATCTCTCTGCACTATACTTTTAAATTATATTAACAATAATGAAGGAATATTATGGCTTTATACGATAGAGACTACAGTTCAGCAGAAGCTGAATATGTTCAGGAAGGTGCTTCAGTTAGTTTTATGAAGAAAACCTATCAACTTTTAGCAGCAAGTATGATCGCTGCAGCAGCAGGTGCTTATGTAACTATGCCTTATGCAGAGACAGTCATGCAATACAAGTGGTTCATTTTTGGTGCTGAGCTTTTAGTACTTTTCTTTGGACTCAGTATGACTAGAGGTAAAGCAGGGCTTAACCTTGCAATGCTTTTTCTCTTTACTTTTTTAACGGGTGTTTCACTGGTTCCACTTTTAGCTTCACTTATTGGAGCGGGTAACGGCGCTGTCATCGGGAATGCATTTTTAATGACTTCTGTACTTTTTGGTGCCTTAAGTCTATTTGCTATCAACTCTAAGTCAGACTACTCTAGTTGGGGTAAACCACTTTTCATTACATTGATTGTAGTGATCATCGCTTCACTGGTAAATGTGTTTATCTTGCAAAGTCCAATGATGCATGTTATCATTACAGCAGGGATCTTACTTTTGTTTTCATTCTTTACTATCTATGATACACAGAATATTGCAAATGGTGCCTATGATTCACCTGTCGATGCAGCCGTATCTTTATACTTAGACTTTCTAAATATGTTTACTGCCTTGCTTCAACTTCTTGGAATTTTTGGTGGAGATGACTAAAATTTGATACAGTGAAGGATCGAGCATCTTTAGGATGCCGATCTTAACCTGCTTTTATACAGAACGAACCTCCAAAGAAAACCCCTTAACAAACAATACTTCAAATTCAAGATAATCCAAAGGATATCGCTTCATCAATTGCTTTGTCTGCTTATAGGTCAATTGCTGTTCCCCTCCACTTACTCCACTCTTTTTAATATACTTAAACATTTCCCTTACCGTTTCAAAATGAAGTTTATACTCTTTTAATTCAAAAGTAGCATCGTAATATTTTTCAATGCTATCCTTTAATACTTCTACACTATAAATAGGTGAAGTGATTTGCGCAGTTTGATGTAAAGTTTTAAATGTATTGGATGTAAAAATAGAAAAATGTACAGAAGAGACTTTTTTGGAGATCTCAAACAATGTGAAATTCAAGTCTTTACTCCACTGCAAAGCAGATGAAGAAAGAAAAAGACTATCCTTTTCTAAAGCAATCTTTTCAAAGGTTTGAGGCAAATTGAAATCAGCACATATTTTTTCAATCTTTTTACCCGATGGATGTATTGCCAACATCTCTTTTGAAGAATCCAGTGCAATAAAATGTTCAAAAGAAACATTTTGTTTCTCTAAATTTTTATATACTTCTCCACTACCACATCCCATATCTATAAGTGTTGTAAAATGAGATGAGGCCAGTTGTTTTACCAGTGATATCGCAACTTCTGCCTGAATGACATTATACGTGTCATATTCATGTGCATAACGAGAAAACTCTTGAATGGCAGTAGACATAGCTTCTCTCCTTTTCATAAAATTGTTATCTTCATCACTGTTTCAAACTATTTTAGGTATAATCGCCGAAATTATACCCAAATTTAATGGGGCTACTCAACATACAAAGAGGCATAGATGACATCAACACTTTTAATAGTACAAATTGTACTTGCAATCGCAATCACAATCGCAGTACTTTTACAAAAAAGCTCAAGCATAGGTCTTGGCGCATATAGTGGAAGTAATGAATCCGTATTTGGAGCAAAAGGCCCAACCGGTTTTCTTGCAAAACTTACTTTTACACTTGCATTTGCATTCATTGTAAATACTTTGGTTTTGGGATACCTCTATACCGCATCCAACTCTGCATCAGTGACAGACAGTATCGTACCCGCAAATAATGCGGCAGTACCTAGCGCACCTATTACAACAGAAAATTCTGCACCCTCAGCACCTGCTGCTCCTACTGCAAACTAATATTGATCAAGAAGGGCTTCCTTCTTGATATCTTTCTTCTAGACACTCACATCCTTTCAAAAGTTTAGATATTTACTTCTTGGGGTAATAACAAGGTAAAAAAGGGTAAAATCTCCCTAAATAATTCGAGATAATCCCAAGGAGAATGTTATGGTAAATGAAATTTTTGACCACACAACTGAAAATATGGACAAGGGTATTGATGCTCTCAAAAGAGACTTTGCAACACTGAGAACAGGAAAAGTCACAACAGGAATTGTAGACAATATCAAAGTAGACTATTATGGTACGATGACTGCCTTGACCCAGGTAGGAAATGTGATTGCTACAGATGCTACAACAATCAGTATTACACCTTGGGAAAAAACACTTCTACCTGTGATTGAAAAAGCCATCCAGGAAGCAAACATTGGTGTGAATCCAAATAATGACGGTGACTTCATTAAACTCTTTTTCCCGCCAATGACATCTGATCAGAGAAAAGAGATCGTTAAACAGGCAAAAGGCATGGTTGAACATGCAAAAATTTCTATCAGGAATATGAGAAAAGATGGTAATGACCAGATCAAAAAGCTTGAAAAAGACAAAGAGATCGGGGAAGATGACTCTAAAAAGGGCCAAGATCAGATCCAAAAAATAACAGATGAGCATATTGCTAAAATAGAAGAAGCTTTTAAAACAAAAGAATCTGATATTTTAAAGGTATAATCGTGAATGTTGAACAAGCATACAAAGATGCAAATGCCCTCCTTGAAGGTCATTTTCTCTTAGCTAGCGGTAACCACTCTAACCGATATCTTCAAAGTGCAAAAGTACTTGAAAACCCTAAAAAAGCTTCTCTCCTTACCGATGCACTAGCTTCCATGATAAACAATGCCGGTATTGAAGTAGATACAGTATGTGCCCCTGCTTTGGGTGGTGTACTTGCCGGATATGAACTTGCTCGATCTTTAAATGTGCGTTCTATCTTCGTGGAGAAAAAAGAAAGTGGGATGGAGCTGCGTCGTGGATTTGAAGTAGCAAAAGGTGAGAAGATCATCATTTGTGAAGATATCATTACCACGGGTGGTTCTGCATTAAAAGCTGCGCAGGCGATTGAAGCATTGGGTGGGAAAGTCGTTGCATTTGCATCACTGGCCAACAGAGGCTTTTGTCAGCGTGTTGGTGGAAATGACACAGCAAAATCGGAATGTGCTTTACCAGGCAATGTTCCATTGTTTGCACTGGATGATTTTACCTTTGAAATGTTCACTCCTGATGCCTGTCCTATGTGTAAAGAGGGTGGTACTGCTATCAAACCGGGGAGTAAGGGTTAAATTACTTTTTTGTAAAAGGAGAGTATCTCCTTTTACCCTCCATTATTTTATGTAGCTCTCCAAACAATCGCGCAAATCTCCACATCTATATCTGTCTTACGCGGTTTGACTTTAAAGCTTTCTATTTCACAATTATCGACATTAAATTTTTCATGTAATACATCAATTTTATCTTCCAGTTCATACGCTAATGTCTCAATATCTGTTTGGACTTCTGCTAAACGCTCTTCTGCTCTGCTCATCTCACCACGCTCTTTGAGTATCTTACTGCCTTTGTTCACCGCACGTCCTATCTTAGTAGGGCTAGCACGTCCAAAAAGTGCCCCTAAAACTGCGATCCCTGCTTCTATCATGGAAGAGGTAGAGTCTGATGATTCTTTGGCTATACGCTCTTTTGCCCTCGTAAGTCTATTTAATAGTGTTTTCTCTTTACTTGCATAACGTGTTTGAAGTTTTTCTATCTGCTGCTCTTTCTTATCATTAAGACTATCTTGTACTCTGACTACAAAATCTGCATTAGATTCCGAAACTTTAGACTCCATTTTAGGAGAGATACAACGGTAAAGTTCTAAGTGTTCTTCCTGATACAGCATCTCTTTGAGTTCTCTTATGGCTTTCTTAAGTCCTTTATCTTCTAAGATAACTTTAGGCAGCGTATGGAATTTTGCATTTTTAGGCGGAGAATACGGAAAATTTGTAAAATCACTTTCTTCTCTGGCATCATCCCAAGAGATACCTTGTTCATTTCCTTCCAAAGCAAAAGAGAGGAGAGATATTCGTTCTTCATCTATCCCTCTGCGTTGACTGTAAAAATGTATGGTTGATTTTGCACAAAGCGTAGGAGAAAAGATGTTTTTTTCCATGATATCTGGTTCATAATACTGAGGTATTGAGTCATCAATATGTTGAATACTCCCCAGAGCTTCACCTTTTCGTATAATGGTATCCATACTCTCCTTCTGTATATTTTGTTTCTCTTTTTGTCTCTCCATAAGCGTAGATATTTCTGCTTTTTTGAGTGGTCCTTTCAGATAAGAGAGTACCCACCTTGTAGTAAAGAGACGAATATCCTCTAAATGTGCACTCTTTAAAAAGAATGTCCTCTTTTGAAGGTTGGATAAAAGTTGTCTAATCTCACTTTTATCATAACTTGATCCTATCTTTCCCCCTAGTCCGTCGATCACCCTATTGATATCCTGGGTAGTTTGCAATCTTCCTATAAACCATGTACCAATGTTAGATAAACCTTTATAGTCAAGATCTATAGGGTTTTGTGTGCTTAATATAATGCCTACACCAAAAGCTCGTGCCTGTTTTAAAAGTAGGAGCATAGGCTCTTTACTTGGTGGATTTTTCGTCGGAGGGAAAAAGCCGAATATTTCATCCATATACAGCAGGGTCTTGAGTGTTGATGTTCCACTTTGACGACGCATCCACGCAATGTATTTGTTGAGCAAAAGTGTGACAAAGAACATACGCTCTTCATCATTCAAATGAGAGATGGAGAAAATGGCTACTTTCGCTTTACCCTTCTCATCATAAAGTAATTTTTGTATATCTAGATTGTCCCCTTTTAACCAAAGAGAAAAACTTGGACTTGCAAGAAGGGAGTTAAATTTGGTAGCCAGTTTAAAACGTGCATCTTGAGGGTAAAAAGTATCTAAAGGCAGTACCCCGATCTTTGAAAAAGAAGGGTTGATGATTTTCCCGATGATACCTTCAATAGTGAGATCTTCTTTTGAGAGCCATGATTTTGTAATGATCTGAGCTAAAAGAATATACTCTTTTGAATCTAAAGGATCTGCATGTATTCCAACTAGGGAAAGTAAAGAGCTTGTAGTGCTCTTCAGATAAGAAGAAAAAGTATCGCTATCTTCCATGATTTGAGCAGGAGGTGTCTCCAGTGAAGACATAATGTTTATTGCTACTCCTGCTGAAGATCCTGGTGTATAAATGGTCTTTTTTACAGAGTGGAATTTTTCTACACGTTGAATATCTTGTCCAAAACTTTCAATCCCCTCTTTCCACATGAGCGCTATTTTTAGAGCATACTCTGATACATCACCCTCTTTTGCTTCATCTTTAACCCATGGTTCAAAAGATTTAGCCGAAAATGTAGGATCCGTCAAACACAGATCACCCATATCGCCTTTAGGATCTATAATGATAGAAGGTATATTATCGATAGCTGCTTCTTCAATAATACTCACACCAAGTCCTGTTTTCCCCGAACCTGTCATTCCGATGATCGCAGCATGCGTAGTAAAGTTTTTATTTTTTAATAAGGTAAGCGCTTCTGTGGCTTCCATACTCTCTTTATTAATATCCTTACCCAGATAAAACAACCCTAGCTTTTCATACACGTCTTGCATTACTGTATCCTTCATATTAAAAATAACTATCAATTATTGTAGCGAAAATAGATTTAGACTCTGTTCCTTTTTATTCTTTGGTGAGAACCGGAGCAGTTGGTGTCGTAGGGGTTGACGAAGGAGGAGGAACTGCTGGGTCTAAGGTTGTGGCGGGTGTCACTATTGGGTTTTTGATGGGTTTTTTCTTTTTTTCAGCTTTACTCACCCCTTGCAGCATAAAGGTAATAGGTTCTTTTCCTTCTTGCTGAAGTACTACCAAAACTTTATCTTTCTCATGATAGACATCAAACAGCGATACCCCTTTCATAATCATGTCTACTTCAACACGATCATCTACACGTAAGGGCAAAAGATAGGAATTCCCTTCCACACGTACCAGTGTTTTATCTTTTTTGAGTACCACCCAGCATACTTTTGCCGAAGGTATAGCATAGAGAGAATTTCTTGTTTCTTCCATACAGACTCTGCTAAATTCATCTTTTTTAATACTGATATTCCCATCAGAACTAATCATGTCAAAATAGAGTGTTTTAGTGGCTTTAGTGATCTTTTTTGATTTTTTCAGATACTTTAAAAGATGTTCATTGGAGTTTTGAAGCAGATCGACAGAAGAAAAAAGAGCCACAATGACTATCCCCATAAGGGCTATAGAGATAAGGACTTCAATGAGTGTAAATGCCTTACGGTTAGCCATCCATGAGTCCGACACGTATGGCTTCTTCATAAGAGGTTTCTCCTGCCAAAAGCATATCTTTTAGTTTGTCTGCAATGGTTTTCATACCGTTCTTTTTCATCGCTTCTCTTACCTGATGATCATTAAATCCATCTTTCATCATCTCTTTGACTGAAGCATTGATCACAAACAGTTCACCAATGGCCTGTCTTCCTTTATATCCGGTGAAGTCACACTCAGTACAGCCTACAGATTTAAAATAGTATTTATCTTCAGGAAGAGATATCTCTTCTGCAATGGCAGGACTAAGCTTTGTTTGTTCCTTACAGTGTACACAAAGTTTACGGGTCAACCTTTGAGCAAGAACCCCCAGAAGGGTAGAGGAAATAAGAAAGTTTTCAATACCCATATCCATCAAACGGCTTAACGAAGAAGTGGCATCATTGGTATGTAGGGTGGAGAGAAGAAGGTGACCTGTCAGTGCTGAACGCAGTGCAATATCAGCAGTCTCAGAGTCACGGATCTCACCTACCATGATAATATCCGGATCTTGTCTCAAAATCGAACGTAGACCCGCGGCAAAGGTAAGTCCTACCTTACTGTTTACCTGGATCTGAGAAATGTTATCTGCATTATACTCAACCGGATCTTCTACCGTAATAATATTTTTATCGGGTGTTGACACATGCTGTAAACAGGCATGCAGTGTGGTTGACTTACCCGAACCGGTTGGTCCTGTTACCAGGATCATGCCATGTGCATGATTGAGGAGTTTATAGAGGTCTTTGGTAATTTCTTCTACAAAGCCCAATGACTCCAACGTCGGGATATGCTCTGTCTGCGAGAGTATCCGCATCACGATTCTTTCACCATGATAGGTAGGGAGAACCGAAACCCTAACATCAATGCTCTTACCTGAAATGGCTAATTGTGTACGACCATCCTGAGGCAGTCTTTTTTCTGAGATATCGAGGTTTGAGATGACTTTAATACGGTTGATCACCAAGCTTACAATACTTTTGTCAAGGTCAAGGTGTTTTTTAAGTGCCCCGTCTATACGTAAACGTACCTCACCTTTTTTCTCTCCACTTTCAATGTGAATATCAGAGGCTCCTTTTTGAAGTGCCTGAAAAAAAAGTGAATTGACCAGTTTAATGATAGGGGCAGATTCTTCACTTGAGAGCAAGTCTTGAGAATTACGGATAAACTCCAAAAGATCTGATTCAACTTCTATAAGTTCGTCTGAAGCTGTGGACATCTCTTCAAAATCTGTACCTGTCTGTATCTCTAAAAATTTATTATTTAAGCGTTCAAAACTTGCTTCATCCAGCATGTTAATAGGATAATCAAGTGAAAGTTTTGCCAAATAATTCAGGGCATCTCCCAAAGATTTTTTTTCTACGATAGAAGTTTTAACCCCATTGATCGTAGAAAAAAGTAAAGCATGTTTCAATGCTAACTTATGATTGATCTCCTCTTCCCATAGCGGTTCAAGGTTAACATCTGTTAGGCTAGGAAACTGCATCACTAATCCCCGCTTAATAAATCAAGATTATCTTGGTGCGTTCTTCTTATTCTATTGCTTGCAGGGGCAGAGCTTGAAGAGACAACACTCGGTTCTTCATATACTTCACCTGTATTCTTTCCCAACGCTTTTTCCACAAGTTTGTTGTATCTTGCCTGTACTTCATCAAGTTCAGACAGCATATTTTTTAGTTTTTGCAGATCACCACTTTTTCTTACGATATAAGGCGTAAGATAAATAACCACATTCTGTTCACGTTCTATATCTGAGTTATGTGTAAAAAGGTACTCACCTAAAATAGGGATTTGGGACAAATACGGTACTGTAGATATCCCTACCCCTCCAGTTCTTTTGATCAAGCCACCCAAAATGATCGTTTTCCCATTTTTTACGATCGCATTGGTTTTCACAGTCCTTTTTGTTGTGGTTGGTCTATCTGCTATCTGCTCCGAAGAGGGATCAAGGTCTTCAATCTGTACTTCTACTTCCAAAGTTACCTGGTTATTGCTTGAGAGTCTTGGTTTTACTTTTAAGGTAAGCCCTATATCTTCTCTTGAATAATTATTTACTACATTTGAAACACCCGATGTAGACTGCTGTGCTGCAGTCAAAATAGACATGGTCTGGCCTACATAGATTTCTGCTTCTTTATTGTTCGTACATAAAACAGAAGGTTCAGATAAAAGATGGGCGGCACCATTTCTCTGTAAAAGATCAAGTGTTGCTCCTAAAGCAAAGACTTGGTCCGTTGCATCAAACTTAAATGCCGGATCCGTTGTGGTAATAGCATTACCATTATTATCTAAAACTGTAGTAGAATTATTCGTATTCAAAAAGCCTAAAAGTGCCGGAGACATTTGCAGAGCAGAGGCCCCCATATTCCCCGCAAGTGTATAAAGACCCGAAGAGGTAATAGCCCCTCCATTAAAGCCATACTTAAACCCGATCTGCTCCGCCATATCGCTATCTACTTCAATAATCTTCGCTTTCACATAGACTTGAACCTTAGGAATATCGATTCTACGTATGGTATCTCTGATATTTTTCATCTGCTCAGCTGTGGCAAGTAGGACCAAGGCATTTCTTTCTATATCTGAGACTACCATTGCTTTACTGGGAGGAGTTCCCCCCTTTTTAGGCTTCTTGACCGCAACATTATTCATTTGCGAGATCAGTTTACTCATGATCTTTTCCATCTCTTCAACATTGGAGTTTTGAAGTCTGATCACATACATCTGCTGTGTAGTACTCTCTCCCTTA